>NZ_CAJJIE010000004.1:0-210904 GCF_905187535.1 Streptococcus mitis | reverse complement strand
CTTTTCAAACTTTGTCAACTACTTTTTTTATCTTTTTTCTATTTTTTTCATGACTTCCTAATGGGTACGGATGTCAAACTCTTTAAACACAATACGTAAGTCTCTTAATACTCTTTGACGACCTCGGAATCGTTCATTTCTTAAGATGCGTTCTAACTCTTCTTGTTTCTCTTTGCTTTGTTTATTTCTATAATCTCTTAGGGTTTCATGAAAGAGATAATAATCATCTAGCCACAGACCTCCCTCACTGATACGATGACTAATCTCACCTACTTCTTCATAGGGTTCTTTATCATATCTTCGTTTTTGACTTTCTTGCTTACGGATATAGTCTAGAATCCGATTTCGGAACTTAGTTTTGAAGTATCTACGTAAACGTGGTATATCTTCTACAAGTCCTTCTTCTTTGCTAATCAACTCATATAGGCAGATCATCCCCTCTTGGTCCCAATCCGATAACTCCCATAAATGGAGATGATATTCATTTCTACACTTGTATACAATCCCCTGGACTTCTTCATACAATTTTTTAAGCATATTGTTCCCCTTTCTAGATACAGTCTAACAGATTCAAAAACAGTTTTGTCCTATTTTCCCGTTCTGTTCTCTACACCGCTTCAACTGCGAAAAAAAAGAGAGGACTTGCCTCTCTCAGGGTTATTTTTCGTCATTCATTTTTGACTTCACTTCATCATAAGATAATGCATGAGATTCCTCTTCTACTGTTTCAGGCATCTTTCCTGTTTCATAAAGAGATTTAATTTGTGTACTATCCAATGTTTCGTATTTCAATAATGCTTCTGCAATCAACTTGTGAGTTTCACGATTTGACTGAATAATTTCAGCAGCTTTATTTCGTGCTTCATTCAATAATGAACGAACCTCTTCGTCAATTTCATAAGCTGTTTGTTCTGAAATTGATTTGTGAGGGCTCTGTGCACCAAACATAGCATGATTACCCTCATATTGAACTGGGCCAAGTTTTTCACTCATACCATACTCTGTAACCATTGCACGCGCCATCTGAGTAGCCTGTTCAAAATCGTTTGAAGCTCCTGTAGTTTGGACATTAAAGATAATTTCTTCAGCTACACGTCCACCCATTAATCCAGCCAATTGCTCTTTCATATCTTCTTTAGAAAGAAGCATTTGATCCTCTTTAGGAAGTGCAATCATGTATCCGCCTGCTCGTCCGCGTGGTACGATAGTAACTTTATGAACAACACGGGCATTTGACAAAACTAGACCAACAATGGTATGTCCTGCCTCATGGTAAGCAACTAATTCACGTTCTTTTTGTGAAACTGTCTTATCTTTCTTAGAAGGACCAGCAATAACTCTGTCTTCTGCTTCATCAATATCTGAGGCATCAATGATTGATTTATTGCGACGAGCAGCAACTAAAGCTGCTTCATTCAAGACATTCTCTAAATCAGCACCAACAAAACCTGGAGTTTGTTGAGCCACTAATTTCAAATCAACATCTTCTGCTAAAGGCTTGTTCTTAGCATGAACTTTCAAGATTGCTTCGCGCCCCTTAACATCAGGACGACCAACCAATACTTTTCTATCAAAACGTCCTGGACGCAGAAGGGCAGGGTCAAGTACATCTGAACGGTTTGTAGCAGCAATGACGATAATCCCTTCATTTCCCTCAAAACCATCCATCTCAATCAAGAGTTGGTTCAAGGTTTGTTCACGTTCGTCATTTCCTCCTCCAAGACCAACTCCACGTTGACGGCCAACAGCATCAATTTCATCGATAAAGATGATAGCTGGTGCTGCTTTTTTTGCATCTTCAAAAAGAGAACGAACACGACTAGCTCCAACTCCGACAAACATTTCTACAAAATCAGAACCTGAGATACTAAAGAATGGAACACCTGCTTCTCCGGCAACTGCTTTAGCAAGCAAAGTCTTACCTGTTCCCGGAGGTCCCTCTAGAAGAACACCTGCTGGAATACGAGCTCCAAGTTTTGTAAATCGTTTTGGATTTTTTAAGAATTCAACAACTTCAACTAGTTCTTGTTTTTCTTCCTCAGCTCCAGCAACATCTGAAAATCTTACTTTAATATCCTCTTTATTTGCGGCTTTAGCCTTACTACGTCCAAAACTCATCGGGTTACGGCTATTATTCCCTCCCATATTTCCCATCATAGAGAATAGGAAGAAGAAAAGAATACCGAATGGCACAATGGATACAAGAATATTAATCCACATACCACTTGAACTTTCATGCTTAACAGTTACTTCCGCTTTATGATCAGAAGCAAGCTTTTGCAATTCTGATACTGTAGTATCTGAAGGAAGAATAATACTTGAAAATTTCTCTACTGTTGTAGCAGAAGGAGAAAAGAACTGAATGCCTGTTTCTTCTTTACTTGTTTTAGGATTTTTATAGACACCCGAAACCTCGATAACACTACCATTTGGTTGGTAAGTCAATTCTTTTACATTGTCATCGGTAATTTCTTTTACCAATTCTGTATAATTAATTTGCTCACTTTTCCCTACAACACTACCTGTACTAAAATACTGATAAGCTGTAACTAGGAAAAAAATAAGTAATAACCATAGAAAAGGATTTTTAATTAAACCATTATTTTGTTTTTTCATTAAAAATTGTTCTTTCTAATTTGAATATACTTCTTCTTTCAATACTCCAACATAAGGAAGGTTACGATAATTTTCCTTGTAGTCTAAACCATAACCTACTACAAACTCATTTGGAATAGTAAAGCAGGTATAGTCAGCCTCAATTTCTACAACACGTCCTTCTGGTTTATCCAACAAGGTTGCAATGTTAACAGAAGCTGCTTCTCTTGCAATAAACATATCTCGCAAATTCTTCAAAGTTTGACCTGTATCAATGATGTCCTCTACAAATAGAACATGTCTTCCTTTAATATCTTGAGTTACATCTTGCTTGATATTGATGACACCACTACTTGCTGTTCCACCATGGTAGCTAGAAACCATCATGAAGTCCATTTCAATATGTGTATCAATATGTTTGACCAATTCAGCCATAAAAGGAATAGATCCTTTTAAAATCCCAACTAAAATTGGATTTTTTCCTGCATAGTCTTTAGTGAGTTGAGCACCTAATTTTTTAGCAGCTTCTGTAATTTCATCGTGTGAAACAAGGATTTTTTTAATATCGTTTTCTAACATTTTTTTACCTATCTATTTTTTCTATATAAAGTACAGTGTTCATTATATCATTTTTCGTGTTTTTACTCAAATTACTGGTCGCAATTCCCAAAATTGAGACAATTTCACCAAATTGCTCAATAATCAGAGCTGATTTTCGCTTTTCCATAGGGATTTTCAAATCAATAAATAGACGTCTGAGTTTTTTTCTATGCCCATTTTGAATCAAAAAATCTCCTGTTTTTCGATGACGAATGTGTATTGATGTTTCCCGTGAAACAGGTACCTGCTGAATTAATTCACCTTCTAAAGGAAGTCCAAAGGAAAATAAATAACCTTGGTAAGATACCTGATTTTGATAGTGTAACACAAGTTCATCTTTCTTTTCATCAGACTGAGGACTGATTTTACAAATCCGAAACTGTTGATACTCTTTTACTAATTCATAACCATTTTTAAGCGGATGACGATACTGGCTTTTAGTTTTTAAAATCTGTCGAACTTCATCAAACTGAGCTTTTGTAAGATTCAAATCTGGAAAACGATTCAGATAAGTTTGAAGTAAAACTCTTTGTGTGGACTCAGAGTAAGACAATAGCTGCTCTACATTTTCTATATCAATATTCTTTGATAATTCAGCTATGGCTAAGTCATAATCTAAAATTTCATTGCCGATTCTCAATATTGCATCTCTAAATCGAGGATTTTCTTTTTCCAATTCTGGTAAGTAAGAGTTTCGAATACGATTGCGAAAATAATAATTTTCCTTATTTGATGTATCTTCAAAGTGAAAAATTGGTGAAAAGTCTTTTTTTTGAAAATGCAAGAAGGGACGAATGATTTCTATCTCTCCGACTACTTGCTTCTCCTTAATTCCTGATAGATAGCGCAAGCGAGTCCCTCGAATCAAGCGCATCAAAATTGTTTCCACCTGGTCATCCTCATGGTGGGCAGTGACTAAGGCTGTCGCACCTGTCTTTTTCATGACCTCTTGAAAAAAATCATAGCGAAAATTTCGTGCACGCGCTTCTGAAAATTCTCCTGAAAAATTGCTGATATAAATAGGAAGCTCTGCTTCAGCAGCCAACTTCCTTAATTCCTTTTCTTCCCAATCTGATTCTACTCTCTGCTTATGATTCACATGAGCTAGAATCAATTCAATTTCTAACTCTTTTTGATACATAGATAATAGCTTAAATAGAAACATAGAATCTAATCCACCAGAAAGAGCTAGCACGACCTTAGCATGTTTTTTGAAATATCCCTTATTGAGAAAATGATTTAAAAAATCTTGTTCTCTCATTTTAGAACCTCATAAACATCTTTGGCTATCTTAGAAATCGTATCATAATCAGAATTCTTTGTGAAAATAGAAAGAATAAATGGAGAATCTGCATAGACAACACCTGTATCATGCTTAAATTCGTCTGCATCTCCAATTTTATGAGCTACTTTAACAGATACACCTTTGGCAATTCGCTCATTATCAAAATCTGTTTTAGTTAAAGACTCCAATACAAATCCATTTTGATTATAAATTGCTTCCATAACCTTCCCAGCCATTTTAGCAGAAATCAATTTTTCTTTTGAATCCCAATCATCTCCCATAATAGCAGACATCTTGGATTTGAATGTGGCATCAGATTGGTTTGAAATGTAATATCCCAATAGATTATGAGCTACATTATCAGATTCTTTTGATACTTTCGTAATTAAATCCTTTAGAGAGTATTCTTTATTATCCTCTTTTTTAGGAAGACTACCACTTCCCTCTGGTTTATAAGAACCTGGAAAATCATTGACTGCAGATACATATTTTACAGTCGTGTCTAACTGATAAAGACCCTCATTTATTTTTTCTTGCGCATAATAGAGATAAGGTAGTTTTAAAACACTAGCTGCATACATCTTTTCATCTTGATTGATACCAGCTTCTTTTCCAGTAGTCAGTTGCTTAACATAAATAGAGAAAGAATCTTTCTGATATTTTTCCGATAACATTTCTTGAACTTTACTCATCCGATTGTCTTCTTCAGAAGTTGATTCTTTAGCTACCCATCCAGCCTGATCAATATGTAGAAATTCTCTTCCTTCTACAAACATGGTCTTGTCGATTGATACTTGCGAATAAGCTGATAAGGATGATTTCACTTCTTTTAAGTCATAAGGGCTGTTATACAGTTTAAAATCAGATTCTAACCATACTTTTTTTATTGTAGGAGTTACCTCTGATTGATCGTATAAAAATCGTTTGTCCGCAGCTATAAATTGGTGGTTGGATAACTTAAATACTGGAATTCCCTGTTTATTTAAGCGCCACTCGGTTATTTGAAAACTTGTTTTAGGAGTCAATTTTCCAGATTCCACCACTAAATCTTCATTTGCATAGACAGGAACTTCTCCATAAACCATAGGAGAACTTAATTTTTCTCTAAAATAAATACCAAAGTCAGATTGTGAAAGGTAATAAATTTCTTTCGAAGTATAGACAACTTCTTTTTCTGTGCTAACGACTTTTGAAATGGTCAAAAAACTCGGTAGCAACAAAATAATTAAGAACTTACGCATTCTTCCTTTCCTTTTCTTCTTGTAAACGCAATAATTGATTTTTATCAGCCAACTCTTCTAGTTTTTCATCCGATAAACTCAAAAATTGCTTAATTACATCTAATAAATTTTCCATTTTATCACCTTGGAAGCAAGTCAGGAATCGTATAAACGGCTTCCCGATTCTTAGAATAATAATATTTTGCACGCATGTATTTAGCAGCGTAATCTTCATCTTTCAACTTTGTGGCAAAAGCTGTTTCCTTCTCCTTTTCCTCACTCAAGGTTTGATACTGAGTTTGCAAGTCTGATAACTGTTGACGTCTTTGGAGTAATTGGTAATAGCTTTGAGCAAGATTATAAGTTGGTAAAATGAACAATAAAATCATCAAAATAAGAACCCAACCCATGAAACGATTCCGTTTTTGTCGTTCCTTCATTAGATAACGACGACGTTGGTGTTCATTTTGAATAAAAGAATTATTCAATTGTACGATATTTTTAGACATTTTCTTCTACCCGTGTTTCACTGATAATTTCATACATGCCTGCTGCATCTTCTTTTTTTGTACTATCTTTCATCTCTAGTACTTTTACAAGTAGCAACTTATTCCCAAAGCGAATTTCAACTTGGTCATTAACTTTCAAATCCGTTGAACTTTTTGCCAAGATTCCATTTACCTTGATTCTACCTTTATCAGCTACTTCCTTTGCGACTGTACGACGCTTGATAATTCTTGATACTTTTAAATATTTGTCTAATCTCATTTTTATTACCTCAAATTATTATTGTACCATTTTTATCCATTTTATAGAAGAAAAATGTTAAAGGGAATTGCCTTATTTTGACTCTTTTATCTCTAATAAACTTTCTCCAAAAATGAGCAGACCTTCTAAAATTTCATAGTCCTTCTTGTTTCGGACATCAAATACAACTTCCATTAATCCCTTATTCTCAGCTATGGCTGCTTTTAGGTTTGTTGCAGATAAAGCTTTAAAATAATCTTGAGCTAAAAACAGTCGTTGAGTGACTTTTTCAAATTGAACTGTAATCTTATTCTCTTTTCTTTCAACACGTTGAACAAATACCTTGTCCAAGTATGACTTGACTAAACCAATTTCTAAAAGATAAGCTACAACGTCTGGGTATTCTCCAAAGCGGTCCATCAACTCTTCCTGTAACTCTTCATAATTGACACGGTTGTCAATTTGACGAATTTTCTTGTAAATTTCAATCTTATGTCGTTGGTCAAATATATAAGTATCAGGAAGATAGGCATCAATTTGCAAAATCAATTCGGCATTTCCTTTGGTCCTTGTTTTCCCATTACCATGTCGTTTAGCAATAGCTTCTTCTAGTAACTGAGAATACAATTCAAAACCAACAGAATCAATGAAACCAGACTGAGATTTTCCTAGGAGATTTCCTGCTCCACGAATCGAAAGATCTCGCATCGCAATCTTAAATCCGGAACCCAATTCTGTAAATCCTTTGATTGCCTCTAATCTCTTTTCAGAAACTTCACTGATTGATTTTTCTGGACGATACATGAGATAGGCATAAGCAATACGATTACTACGTCCGACTCTTCCTCTTAACTGATACAAGGTTGACAAGCCCATATGGTCCGCATTTTCAATAAATAAAGTATTGGCATTTGGAATGTCCACTCCTGTCTCAATAATGGTAGTCGTCACTAAAATATCATACTGACCTTCAATGAAATCTAATAAAGTATTTTCTAACTGAATCTCACTCATTTGCCCATGAACATAACCAATCGAAGCCTCTGGAATCAACTCCTGTAATTCTGAAACCTTTTGGTCAATCGTGTCAACTTTGTTGTAAAGATAGTAAACTTGACCTCCACGCTCCATTTCACGCAAGACAGCATCACGAATGACACTATCATTCTTTTCCAAAACATAGGTTTGCACTGGATAACGATTAGTCGGCGGAGTTTCAATAACAGACAAATCTCTGATTCCCAACATAGACATATGGAGGGTACGAGGGATTGGCGTAGCGGTCAAGGTTAGGACATCCACTTGTTTTTTCAATTCTTTCAAGGTTTCCTTATGCTTAACACCAAATCTCTGTTCTTCATCAATAATCATCAATCCCAAATCAGCAAACTCAACATCTTTAGATAAAACTCGATGCGTTCCAATCAAAATATCAACTTGACCGTTTTTCAATTTTTCAAGTGTTTCAGTCTGTTCTTTTTTACTTCTAAAGCGACTCAACACATCAATATTAACTGCAAAATTTTGGAATCGTTCCTTAAAATTCGTATAGTGCTGTTGCGCTAAAACCGTCGTCGGAACTAAAACGACAACCTGTTTGTGATCATTGACTGCCTTAAAAGCTGCACGCATAGCAACTTCAGTCTTTCCAAAACCAACATCCCCAACTAAAAGTCGATCCATTGGCTGAGAATCCTGCATATCTCTCTTAATTTCCTCAATACTACGAAGTTGATCATCCGTTTCAACATAAGGGAAGGCATCGTCAAAAGCATGTTGATTTTCATCATCAGCTGAAAAAGCAAAACCTTTCAACTGACTACGTTCAGAATAGAGTTTGATTAAATCGTCAGCTATATCCTCTACCTGATTCTTAACTTTTTGCTTGGCCTTTTTAAAATGACCGTCATTTAATTTATTGAGTTTTGGAGCTTTCCCATCACTTGAAACATATTTGGACAATAGATGAATCTGTTCCACTGGGATGGAGATTTGATCCCCATTTTGATACTGGACACTGACATAATCGCGGTGGATTCCTTTGATTTCAATTGTTTCAATTCCTAGATATTGACCAATTCCATGAATATGATGGACAACGTAATCTCCTTTTTCAAGTTCATTGTAATCTTTTAATCTCTCTGCGTTTGAAACATGTTGTCTTCGAAAACGACGTTTCAATTTCTTTTGAAAAATCTCATGTTCAGTTATCAATAGAATCTTTTCATCTACAAAGTGAAAACCATGTCTGAGATTTCCCTCGATTAAGTTTACAGATTCTTTACAAATACTTGACTTATCTCTGGAATCCAATTTAATCTGATATTCCTCTAAAACATCCTCCAATATTTTACTTCCCATTGAATTGCTAGACTGCAGAATAATAGTGTAATCCATTTTTTTGTATCGCTCAATTTCTTCCTTTAGAAAAGAAAATTGATTGAAAAACTCCTGCATAGGATATTGATTAAATTGATAAATCTGGTCAAACTTGAGATTGCCTAAACCCTTTTGTAAATTAGAGAAAAAGGTAACTGGACTCTGTTTTTTATAGATTTGCTCTGTATCTGCAAAATACTGCATTTCAGAAAATGCTTTACTGTTCTGTAATTCTTCTGTAAAGTATTGCGCTAATTCTCTTTCAAATACTTCATACTGATTCATTAATTTTTGATAATCATCAAAGAATATTGGGGTATCTTTTTCAATATAGTCAAAAACAGTCCATGTCTTGTCATAACACAAAGATAAAAATTTCCTTGAATCAGAATGAATTTGTTTTTGGTGAAAACTTGAAAAAATTTCTTCTAGGTATGATTTCAAAATAGGTGATAAGGTCTTCGAAATTTGTTTTTCTAAAGCTGACTGTCCTCGTTGATAATCCTTTTCTCTCAAAAGCATATCGCTAGCTGGAAAGATAATGAGTTCTGTCTGATTTTCTTTCGATAACTGTGTTTCGACTTCAAATGACCTAATACCATCGACTTCATCACCAAAAAACTCAATTCGATAAGGTTCTAACTGGGATATTTCAAAAATATCTAAAATATCTCCTCGCAGACTAAATTCTCCTTGAGTTTGTACTTGTGTAACTTTTCGATATCCTATCTCCTTTAACTGATGGATAAGCGCATGTTGGTCATATTCTTCACCAACTGAGATTGTTACAATACTATCTTTGAATACATTTGGAGACGGTAAAATCAATCGACTTGCTGCGATATTACAAACTAAAATCCCTTTCTTAGATGAATCAGTCAAAAAACGTAAGGCTTCAACCCGTGAAATGATTTTTTCTTGTGAAGACATCAAAAACTCGACCATAGGGGAGTCATCTACCAAAAATGGATAGACAAATTCCTCACCCAAGATAGAAATAAGATCACTAATAAGCCCTTCTGCTTCTCCATAAGTTGACGTCAATAACACAATCTTATCTTCTTTTTCTAGACTACTTGCAATTGCAAGAGCCTTAGTAGACGTTGATAAACCGAGTATTAGTTGTCTTTTCTTATCTGTTAAATTTTGATGCCATTTTTTGATTTGATCATTTTCTGAGAATAAATCTAATAAGGTCACCATTTATCCGTTATACCTCTGCATTGTTTTCTCAAAATTTTTCTCTTGTAAATAGTAATTTACAGAATCGTCAACTTTGTCAATAGACTGTAAAATACCAATATAATCATCATTGTCAAATTTACTCAAAACATGATGAACAACTGACATACCATTTTTAGGTCTTCCGATTCCAATCTTAACACGATTAAAAACCTGAGTTCCTATATGTTGAATAATAGACTTAATGCCATTGTGACCACCTGCTGAGCCTTTTGCTCTTAAACGAATCTTTCCAACTTCCATGTCAAGATCATCGTAAATGATAAGTAAATCTTCAATATCCAAACCATAGTAAGTCAATAAAGCATGAACTGCTTTTCCACTTTCATTCATAAAGGTCGTTGGTTTGACCAGATAAATTTTTTCGCCATTAAGAAAAAAAGATGCTAGGTCAGCTTGAAATATCTTATCGTGTGTAAAAGTGACATTTTGTTTCTTCGCCAGTTGGTCAATCAACATAAAACCAACATTGTGTTTTGTTTCAAAATATTTATCCCCTGGATTGCCCAAGCCTACAAGTAATTTGGTCATTTATTTTTCCTTTCAAAAGCCAAAAGGGTTGGAATTTTTTTCCAACCTAATTGACACTATTTATTAAATTTCTTATACATTAAAGCGGAATTCCATGATATCGCCATCTTGAACGATATATTCTTTTCCTTCTTCACGCAAGCGTCCAGCTTCTTTTACGGCCTTTTCAGATCCGTATTTCACTAGATCCTCATATGACATGGTTACTGCACGAATAAAGCCTTTTTCAAAGTCTGAGTGGATAATACCAGCTGCTTGAGGAGCCTTCATACCACGTTTGAAGGTCCAAGCGCGAACTTCTTTTTCACCAGCTGTGAAGTAAGTTCCCAAGCCAAGCAAATGGTAAGCTGCACGAGTCAACTTGTCAACTCCTGATTCTGTCAACCCAAGTGCTTCAAGAAACTCTTGCTTGTCTTCTTCGTCTAACTCAGAAATTTCTTCCTCAGCACGCGCAGAAATAACGACTACTTCAGCATTTTCTGTCGCTGCAAATTCTCGAATTTGTTTAACATAGTCGATAGAGTCAGGTTCTGAAACCACATCCTCATCCACATTGGCAACATAGAGCACTGGTTTAGTCGTCAACAAGAAGAGACCTTTGACAACCTTGTGTTCCTCATCTGTAAATTCAATAGTTCGAGCTGATTTCCCATCTTCAAGGACTGGTTTAATCTTTTGAAGAACATTGAATTCTGCTACTGATTCTTTATCTTTTTGCGTACGTGCCATCTTTTCTACACGCGCATAACGCTTATTAACTGATTCTAAGTCAGCAAGAATCAATTCCAGGTTAATGGTGTCAATATCTGCAAGTGGATCTACAAAAGCGTCTTCCCGTCCTTGCTCGCGCATAACATTTTCATCATCAAAAGCACGAACTACATGAACAATCGCATCTACTTCACGGATATTGGCCAAGAATTTATTCCCTAGCCCTTCTCCTTTTGATGCACCTTTTACAATCCCTGCGATATCTGTAAATTCAAAAGTTGTTGGAACTGTCTTTTTAGGAGTAATCATTTCCGTCAATTTTTGGAGACGTTCATCTGGAACTTCTACCATTCCAACGTTTGGATCAATCGTCGCAAATGGGTAGTTTGCTGCCTCTGCTCCTGCTTTTGTAATTGCATTAAATAGTGTTGATTTACCAACGTTTGGCAAACCAACGATACCTGCTGTTAAAGCCATATTTCTCATTCTCCGTTTTCATTTCAATCCCTAATATTATAACACAAAAAGGGAAAACTTGCTAACCCTCTAACTAAGGGCTATCAGTCAATAATTTTATTCATTTTTCGATCAAAATCATAGCGTCCCATCATAACAATATGGTCACAATTACTGCATTTGATTTTGATATCTGCCCCAACACGTGTAATTTCCCAACGATTGGCTTTTTTACCAGTTGACTTGATTGTACAAGCATGTGGCTTTTTCATCTCAACAAAATTTCCAACTTGATACATACTACTCTCCTTTTCTTTTTCGATTATATCATAAAAGAGGCGAGCTAGGCTCAACCTCTTTCACTTAATTTGTACGAACTGGGGTGATAAGTTGCATGAAATCCTCTTCAGTATCAGCTGGCACAAGAGTAAATGGACGAACAGCTGAGATAAAGCTAATGGTCACCTTTTCGCTATTTAAAGCCTTAAGGGAATCAATCAAGTAAGTTGGGTTGAAACTAATGGTCAAATCTTCACCAGTCACCTGATCAGTATCGATTTCTTCGTTTACTTTACCAACTTCTGGAGAATGAACATGGGCGCTAACAACCCCATCTTTAATTTCAAGTTTCACAGTACCATTTTGAGTCGCACTTGATAAAAGACGAGCACGTTCCATTGACTGGCGTAAGTTTACCACATCAAAAGTAATAGTAGTGTTAAAGTCTGTTGGAATCAAGCGATCTGTATCAGGATAATTTCCTTCTAGGAGACGAGTATAGAAGCTAATATTTTCGCTTCTAAAGAGGATTTGGTTATTGGCAAAGAAAATCTCTACAGTTTCGATATCATCTGCAAATACCGCTAAAAATTCGCGTAAAGAACGGCTAGGAATCACGACATCAAAATCATCACTATTTTTTTCAAGAGTCAATTTTTTCTGGCTTAGACGATGAGAGTCTGTTGCCACTGTTTTGAGCTCCTTGTGTTGACTTAATACAAAATGAACACCTGTTAAAATTGGACGACTTTCTTGTGTACTTGCAGCAAATGCTGTTTCATTGATAATTTTCTTGAGTAATTTAGTTTCAAGAATTAAAGGAGTGCTTGCTGAAATTTCTTGGATTCGTGGATATTGTTCACTATCTTTTCCTTTTAGGGTAATTTCTGATTTGCCACTGGTTAAAACAATTTGATTTTGTTCAATTTCTTTAAAATCAAGAGTCACATCAGGTAGACTAGATACAACATTGATAAAGAAAGAAGCTTCAAGAAGGATCGAACCTAAAGAAGTAATTAACAAACCAGCATCTTCATTTTTTTGAGAAATAAAATTTTCAATTGAAATTTGACCATTTGAACCAATTAAAGTAACACCTTCATTAGTCACGTCAATTTTTACGGTTGATAAAATAGGAATAGCATTTTTAGAACTTATAGCTCTCTTAGTAGTATTTAATGCTTGTAGAAATAAATTTTTATTAATTGAAAAATGAATCATGGATTCTCCTTTATTTATTTTTAGTATTAGAAGGATAATAGTAATAATAGAGTCTGTGAAATATGTGGAAAACAGACTTTAAACAAGTCATATCAAGTTTTTTGGCTTGTTTAAAAAGTGTGGATAAAAAAGATAAAAAAGCCAAAGTTATCCACAAGTTATTTGATTTTCTTTTTGATTGATTCAATTTCTAAACGTAAATTATCGTCTTCATCAATCAAAGATTTAATTTTGGCATGGGCATGAATGACTGTTGTGTGATCTTTACCACCAAATTCCTTCCCAATTTTTGGAAGACTATTATCTGTTAGTTCTCTAGATAAATACATGGCTACTTGACGGGCTAAAACAATATTTTGAAGGCGTCTACTTCCCTTCATTTCTTTGACACTGACACCATAAAAGTTACCAACTTCATTTTGGATTTTATCAATTGGGATGACGAGCATTTGGTTAACATCTTGTTTACGTGCTCTAATAGCCTCTGCAGCGATATCGATAGTGATATCCTTAATCTTCTTCACTCGGGCAATTAAAGTGATGTCGTTGATTGCTCCTTCAAGTTCTCGGACGTTTGAATCAAATTGACCAGCTAGGTATTCTAGGGTATCACTTTGGAAATGGTAGTCTAAATGCTCTGTTTTACTTTGTAAAATGGCAATACGTGTCTCAAAGTCAGGTGGTGTGATGTTTTGCGTCAAGCCCCAGCTAAAGCGCGTGACAAGCCTTTCTTCAAGTCCCTCTAAGTGTTTAGGACTACGATCACTGGTTAGAACAATTTGTTTTTGATTGCTATGGAGAACATTGAAAGTATTGAAAAATTCTTCCTGAGTTGCAACTTTTTTTCCACTCAGCGACTGGATATCATCAATTAACAAGAGATCAAGGCTACGGTAAGTTTTTTTGAACTTTTCCATTTCACCAAGTCTCAGATGTTCAAGAAAATCGTTGATAAAGCTTTCAGCAGGAATGTACTTAACACGCGCATCAGGAATATTTTTCAAAATCTCATTCCCAATGGCATTGAGTAAGTGAGTCTTCCCAAGCCCAGGTCCTCCATAGATAAAAAGAGGATTATAGGTCAAGGCTAAATCTTCAGAGACAGCCAAAGCGGCTGATACTGCCCAAACATTTCCATCCCCTTGGATAAAATTATCAAAGGTATACTTTTCTTTTAATCCAGTATCCGAATAAGGAATAGATGCTAACTTTGGACTGTAGTCATAAAGAGTTGAATTTGTAGCTTCCTCAACTTGTGATATAGTCGTATCTTGAGGTTTTGTGAAAATATAGTGGGGAGTTATTTCAGCATCATAAATCTCAAAACCAGCTACTACAATGATATCTTTTAGTTGTTTTTCCCAGACCATTTCCATTTCAGATCGTGGTAAAAATATAGTGGCAACATTTTCCTCTACCTTGATGAGTTCAGCTTGAATAGCATAGAAATCATACATGGATCGAGTCAGTCTTTCTTGAGCAAATTCTAATATACGATTCCAAAATTGTTTTTCTTTCAATCCTTTCTCCTCCTTTACTATTTAAAAGTTTAATGCTAGACTTATTTTACCATAGATAGCAAGAATTTTCCACAAGCTGTGAAAAATAATCCACAATGTTATTAAGTTTTATCCACAGGTTGGGGATAAAATCAGAAACTATTGATTTATTAAGTTTTTTATTGAAAAAAAATAGTGGATAACCTTGTGAGATAAAAAAATAAAAGAACAGCCTTATTTCAGGCTGTTGATAATTCTATTGTATTCTTCTTGATTTGAAAAAGAAATAATGATTTTTCCACTATCTTTTTTAGACATTTTGATTTCTACATCTAATCCGAGTAGTTTTTTTAACTGTTCTTCTTCATTTTGTATGAAATGATTCGTTTTTTGAAGTTTCTTTTGTTTTTTCTCTGTCAGAAGAGCTTCTAACTTCCTTACAGAAATGTCTTCCTCGATGATTCGTTGAAAGAAATAGTCTTGTTGTTCCTTATTCACCCCAACTAGAGAACGCGCATGAGCTTGTGATAGTTTGCCATTTTCAACTTCTGAGAGGATCTGTTCTGGCAAGGAAAGCAAACGAATGGAGTTGCTGATATATGGACGAGACTTCCCCATTTTATCTGCAATTTCAGCATGGGTAAATCCCTTCTCTATGAGAGATTCATAGGCGCGTGCTTCTTCTATTGGATTTAAATTTTCTCTTTGTAAATTTTCAATGATGGACTGGACCATCATCTCTTGATCTGAGAGTTGTTTAACAACAGCTGGGATAGACGTTAGACCAGCTAAAAGTGAAGCCCGATAGCGTCTCTCTCCTGCAAGGATTTCATAACCAATAACAGGAGATTGACGAACAATAATCGGTTGAATGACTCCATTTTCTTTTATAGATTGAGCTAGTTCATCTAGTTTTTCTCTATCAAATTCTTTTCGAGGTTGATAGGGATTTTTTTGTATATCTGTGATAGAAATCATTTCAAATTTTTCCATGATTCTACACTAACACATCTTTTCTCTTATGTAAAGATTTCTTTACATAGATGTCAATTAAGATTCTAAATCACCTGAACTCTTGTCAAGTTTAATAGATGTAGTTTCTTCTTTACCGTTACGATAGTAAGTTATCTTAATGGTGTCTCCGATAGAATGATTGTAAAGAGCACTTTGTAAGTCTGTTGATGAAGCAATCTCTTTGTCATCTACTTTTGTAATAACATCATATTTTTCAAGGTGACCATTGGCAGGCATATTACTTTGTACAGAACGAACAATTACACCAGATGTTACACTGCTTGGAATATTCAGTCTTCTAATATCACTTGTATTAATATTTGAGAGATTGACCATTTGGATGCCCAAAGCTGGACGAGTCACTTTTCCGTTCTTTTCTAACTGTTCAATAATATTGATAGCATCATTTGCAGGAATTGCAAAACCAAGACCTTCTACAGATGTTCCTCCATTTGTGGCAATTTTACTTGATGTAATTCCGATAACCTGTCCTTGAATATTGATCAGTGGGCCACCAGAGTTACCTGGGTTAATAGCAGTATCAGTTTGGATGGCTTTTGTAGAAATGGCTTGTCCATCTTCAGATTTTAAAGATACATTTCGATTGAGACTAGATACGATACCTTGAGTGACAGTATTTGCATATTCAGAACCTAATGGGCTACCAATAGCAATAGCAGTTTCTCCTACGGTTAACTTGCTAGAATCACCAAATTCAGCTACTGTTGTCACTTTTTCTGAAGAAATTTTGACAACAGCAATATCAGAGAAAGTGTCAGCTCCGACGATTTCTCCAGGTACTTTAGTTCCATCTGACAAACGAATATCTACTTTGCTGGCACCATTTATAACGTGATTGTTGGTGACAATATAAGCTTCTTTGTCATTCTTTTTATAAATAACCCCAGATCCTTCACTAGAGATTTGCTGAGAATCTGTATCTGTATCATCATTGCCAAATACGCTATTTTGTCTGTTAGCTGAATAAGTAATAACAGAAACAACAGCGTCTTTTACTTTGTTAACAGCCTGTGTTGTTGAATTTTCGTTCTTATAGGCAGTCTGTGTAATAGTACTATTGTTGTTGGAGTTACTTACAGTACTTTTCTGAGTTAGTTGGTTTATTGAAAAACTCCCCAAGGCTCCACTAATAAAGCTAATGACGATAACGACTAATAATTGAAACCATTTTTTGTAAAATGTTTTGAGATGTTTCATATTTGCCTCCATATGTTTTAAATTAATGAAAGTATAAACTGACTAGCTTAATTATAACTTAAAAATAAAAGTTTTTCACAGATTGTGGATAACTTTCAAAAATCTGTGGTTTTCTCGGCTAAAATTAACCTTTTATTTTGTGAATAAGATGTGAAAAAATAGAGAATATGTTAGAATAGACTCATGAAAATTAAAGTTGTAACAGTTGGGAAACTGAAAGAAAAGTATTTAAAAGATGGTATCGCAGAGTATTCAAAACGAATTTCTCGATTTGCTAAGCTTGAAATGATTGAGCTAGCAGATGAAAAAACACCAGATAAGGCCAGTGAGTTAGAAAATCAAAAGATTTTAGAAATAGAAGGTCAGAGAATTTTATCAAAAGTTGGTGACCGTGATTTTGTTATTGCGTTAGCTATTGAAGGAAAAACTTTCTCTTCAGAAGAATTTAGTAAGCAATTAGAAGAAGCTTCTATAAAAGGATTTTCTACTCTTACATTTATTATTGGAGGAAGTCTGGGATTAGCACAGGATGTAAAAAATAGAGCTAATCTTTCTGTTAGTTTTGGCCGCTTAACCTTGCCACATCAGTTAATGAGACTAGTCCTTGCTGAACAAATCTATCGCGCTTTTACGATTCAGCAGGGCTCTCCCTATCATAAATAGAAAATTGACTTTCAATTGGATTTTTGGTAGAATAGCTGTATTAGGTCTCATAGCTCAGCTGGATAGAGCATTCGCCTTCTAAGCGAACGGTCGCAGGTTCGAATCCTGCTGGGATCAATATAGTAGCAAAGCTGGGAATTTTCCCGGCTTTTTTCTTAAAAAAGTACACTTGGGGAGAAAAAAATGACAGTTGAGAGAATTTTATCTAAAATGAAATTTCATTTTGTATAATAGTTTTTGTAAGTTATCTTACAAGAAAAAACATTTTAGGAGATTTTATTATGAAAAACACAGTTAAATTGGAACAGTTTGTAGCCTTGAAGGAAAAAGACTTGCAGGAGATTCGAGGTGGGGATAGTAGGATATCAAAATACCTCCGTGATTTTATTTTCCCAAGAAAAAAGTAATGAAATAAGGGGAAAGAGTAATGAATTTATTTGGATTTGGGATAGTTATTGTTTATTTTTTTATCGTTAGCAAAAGTTATGAACGGATTTGTAAAATAACTAAAAAAGAGCATATAGTTTTTTTATGCTACACAGGTATATCAGTTTTTATACTTGAAGAAGTTGCTAGTATGTTATATAGAGGTGGTTTTAGTTTAGTTAAATTTTTATTTCCATTAGTTATATATTTTTATTTAAGAAAATTTAAGATATATGAAACATACAAAGGAATTTTTATTAGTATACTATTATCTTTGTTATATAATGGTACCCATACTTTTATATCTGTAACGTTATCTTCAATTATAGGAGATTATTTAGTATCCCAGCATGAAGAAATTTTCTATTTTATAGTTCTATTACTAACTTATTTTTCAATCAAAAAAATTATTACTTATTTCCATTTGGAACTAAACTATTTTGACAAAGACTATCTATATCCTTTCTTGAAAAAAGTATTTTTTGCTTTACTACTTCTACATGTTGTATCTTTCATTTCAGATATAGTAAGTACGATTAAACATTTGAATAGTTTTGGAAGTATTTTATCATCTATTGTCTTTATCTCTTTACTTTTGACCTTTTTTGCAATGAATTCGCATAAAGAACAAATGGAGAAAGAGATTGCTTTGAAGCAGAAGAAATTTGAACAGAAACATTTACAGAATTATACAGATGAAATTGTCGGTCTGTATAATGAAATCCGTGGTTTTCGACATGACTATGCTGGTATGCTTGTTAGTATGCAGATGGCAATTGACAGTGGTGATTTACAGGAAATTGACAGAGTTTACAATGAAGTTTTGGTCAAAGCAAATCACAAACTGCGTTCAGATAAGTACACTTACTTTGATTTGAACAACATAGAAGATTCAGCTTTACGAAGTTTGGTTGCTCAGTCAATTGTCTATGCTCGAAATAATGGTGTAGAGTTTACACTGGAAGTAAAAGATACGATTACCAAGCTCCCAATTGAACTATTGGATTTGGTCCGTATCATGAGTGTTTTATTGAATAATGCTGTCGAAGGATCGGCTGATAGCTATAAAAAACAAATGGAGGTAGCAGTTATTAAGATGGAAACTGAAACAGTTATTGTGATTCAGAATTCATGTAAAATGACGATGACTCCTTCAGAAGATCTATTTGCCTTAGGATTCTCCACTAAGGGAAGAAATCGCGGAGTAGGATTAAATAATGTAAAAGAACTACTAGATAAGTACAACAATATTATTTTAGAAACAGAGATGGAAGGCAGTACATTTAGACAAATTATTAGATTTAAGAGGGAATTTGAATGAAAGTTTTAATTTTAGAAGATGTTATTGAACATCAAGTGAGACTAGAGAGAATACTGGATGAAATTTCGAAAGAATCGAATATTCCAATATCATACAAGACAACGGGAAAAGTCCGTGAATTTGAAGAATACATTGAAAATGATGAAGTAAATCAGCTTTATTTCCTAGATATCGATATTCATGGAATTGAGAAAAAGGGATTTGAAGTGGCTCAGCTCATTCGTCATTACAATCCTTACGCTATTATCGTCTTTATCACCAGTCGATCAGAGTTTGCGACTCTAACCTATAAATACCAGGTATCAGCCCTAGATTTTGTTGATAAGGATATCAATGATGAGTTGTTTAAGAAGAGAATTGAGCAAAATATCTTCTACACGAAGAGTATGTTACTTGAAAATGAAGATGTGGTAGATTATTTTGACTACAATTACAAGGGAAATGATTTAAAAATCCCTTACCATGATATTCTATATATTGAAACGACAGGAGTCTCTCATAAATTGCGCATTATTGGTAAGAATTTTGCAAAAGAGTTTTATGGTACCATGACTGATATTCAGGAAAAGGACAAACATACTCAGCGATTTTATTCTCCTCATAAGTCATTTTTGGTAAATATAGGCAATATCAGAGAAATTGATCGAAAAAATCTAGAAATTGTTTTCTATGAAGACCATCGTTGTCCTATTTCAAGATTAAAAATTAGAAAATTAAAAGATATTCTAGAGAAAAAATCTCAAAAGTAATTGACAATTAGCAAGAAATTGATATAATGGTTATATCTGCTACAGATAGAAGGTCCGTTGGTCAAGGGGTTAAGACACCGCCTTTTCACGGCGGTAACACGGGTTCGAATCCCGTACGGACTATTTTATCCGCCATAGCTCAGTTGGTAGTAGCGCATGACTGTTAATCATGATGTCGTAGGTTCGAGTCCTACTGGCGGAGTATAGATAAAAGGGAACATAGTGTTGTTCCCTTTTTTGTATCAATTTATATCACCAAGCATCTTCATAAGGAAGTCTGTTATTTCTTGAGGACTTTCTTTTTTTCCATGTGCAATCCAAGTTTGGCAGACACCAAAAAGTGCATGAGTTAGATATATGCTACTATATTCTAATTCAGTGGTGTTGAGATTCAGTTGCATAAAGCGTTTTTGTAAATCTGTGCTGAGCATGATATGAAGTTTATTTCGTAAGAAATTTTGGATTTCTTTAGTCCCATTTTCAGAAAGAAGGGCAGCCAGAAGTGGTTCTGACTCTAGATATTCAAAGACTTCTAAAATAGCATCTTTTTTGTGATGAGCATGTTTTTGAAAAATATATTCAAATGTATGAAATAGCTTGCTTTGATAGTGCTCAATCATATCATACTTATCCTTATAGTGAGTATAGAAGCTGGAACGACTAATTCCGGCTTTTTCTGCTAACTTGACAGTAGAAATTTGATCAAATGGTTGTTCCATTAGTAATTGTACCATAGCATTTTCAATAGTTCGCTTTGTTTTTAAGCGTTTATTACTTTCTTTCATATTTCCTCCTTGTAAACAAATTAGACTATATGTCTAAAAATGGATTTTTTATCTTGTAATTTAGATTTTTTAATGTATAATCTATTATATCAAAATTTTAGACAATATGTTTAAAAAAGGAGAAACTATGTTTAAAGAATGGAAAGCAATTTTTAAAAAACCAACCTTTATTATTGTCATGATAGGAATTTCTCTTATTCCAGCTCTGTACAATATCATATTTTTGTCCTCAATGTGGGATCCATATGGGAAATTATCTGATTTGCCTGTGGCAGTTGTCAATAATGATAAAGAGGCTTCCTATAATGGTAACACTATGTCTATAGGGAAAGACATGGTGTCCAATTTAAAAGAAAATAAAACCTTGGATTTTCATTTTGTAGATGAAGAGGAAGGTAAGAAGGGCATAGAAGATGGCGATTACTATATGGTAGTGACTTTACCAAGTGATTTATCTGAAAAAGCAGCTTCTATTTTAACGAACCATCCAGAGCAAATGCAAATCGATTATCAGACTTCAAGTGGTCATAGCTTTATTGCAAGCAAGATGAGTGATTCTGCAATGACACAATTAAAGCAGAATGTTTCTACCAATGTAACCGAGACCTATACTAAAGCTTTATTCAACAAAATGGTCGATTTAAAGGATGGTATGAGTCAGGCAGCTTCTGGTAGTGAAAAATTAACTGATGGAGCGAATCAGTTAGTAGCAGGAAGTCAAACATTAACTACTAACCTACACTCTTTAGCCGATTCAAGTTTAACATTTTCAAATGGAACGGAGCAGTTTACTAAAGGATTATCCTCTTATGTTTCTGGTGTTGAACAACTTCATCTTGGCTTAGGGAATTTTAATAGTGGTTTAGTTACATATACTGGTGCAGTGAGTCAATTAGATAGTGGGTTAGGTCAATTATCTTCTAAAAGCCCTGAATTAGTGAGGGGAATTAATCAATTATATACTGGTGTAGAATCTTATACTGGCGGTGTTTCTAAGCTCAATGCTGGTCTTAATCAATTTTCATCTGGTGTTAGTGCCTATACAAACGGAGTGGGAAATCTTGCAACAGGTGCTAATCAGTTATCTAATCAATCAGCTACACTTCGAATGGGGGTGGAGCAATTAAATGAAGGAATTCAACAACTTTCTAGCAAGTTAGATGCTTCATCTGAGCAAAAAGATCAAATTAATCAATTATCCTCTGGTATAAATCAGTTAAATCAAGCCATTCAAAATATTGATGTTGGAGATACAAAACAATTAGATTCTGTTTTATCAAGTATAGTATCTCTTTCTAATCAAATGTTAGCAAGTGCTCAGTCTGATAAAGCGACTACATTAGCAAATATTCAATCAACAGCAGCTTATCAATCATTGACAAGTGAGCAACAAGCTGAGATAAGCGCTTCTGTATCTCAAAATTCGACTGATAGTATTCAATCGGCTCAGTCAATTATAGCTTTAGTACAAGGTTTACAGGGAAGTTTAGAAAACTTACAAAATCAATCTTCAAATCTTTCGACATTAAAAAATCAAGCTAATCAAGTATTACCGCTTGCTTCTACTTCTTTGACAGGATTGTCAAGTGGATTAACAGAAATACAGGGAGCAGTGACGAGTAAATTAGTTCCTGCTAGTCAGTCGATTACATCGGGTGTAAATGCATATACTGCAGGTGTTGATAAAGTTTCTCAAGGCGCAAGTCAACTAAGTGAAAAAAATTCTACCTTGACAGGTAGTTTGGACAAACTAGTTTCAGGGTCAACTACCTTGACACAAAAATCTTCTAGCTTGACAGCAGGAGTTGGTCAATTAGTTGAAAAAACTCCAGAATTAGTATCAGGTATTGAAAAATTATCAACCGGATCCAATCAATTGAATCAAAAGAGTCAAGAATTGATAGCAGGAGTTGATAAATTACAATCAGGAACTAGCCAATTAACAGACAAATCCAGTCAGTTACTTTCAGGTGCTTCTCAATTAGAGAATGGAGCTAATAAATTGGCAGATGGGTCTGGGAAACTAGCAGAAGGTGGAACAAAGTTAACTTCTGGCTTGGAAGGTTTACAGACAGGACTTGCTTCTTTAGGACAAGGATTGAGTAATGCCAGTGATCAACTCAAATCAGCATTTACGGAATCTAAAAATGCAGAGATTTTATCAAATCCTCTCAGTCTTTCCAAAACAGACAATGATCAAGTTCCTGTAAATGGAGTTGCAATGGCTCCTTATATGATATCAGTTGCTCTCTTTGTTGCAGCAATATCAACGAATATGATCTTTGCGAAGTTGCCTTCAGGACGTCATCCAGAGAGTCGTTGGGCTTGGTTGAAATCTCGAGCAGAAATAAATGGTATTATAGCTGTTTTGGCAGGAATTTTGGTATATGGAGGAGTTCATCTTATTGGTCTAACGGCTAATCATGAGATGAGAACATTTATTCTCATTATCCTAACAAGTTTAGTATTCATGTCCATGGTGACCGCTTTAACAACATGGAATAGCCGTATAGGAGCTTTCTTTTCTCTTATTTTGCTTTTATTACAGTTAGCATCAAGTGCAGGTACTTACCCACTTGCTTTGACAAATGATTTCTTTAGAGCTATTAATCCTTGGTTACCAATGAGTTATTCAGTTTCAGGATTACGACAAACAATCTCTATGACAGGAAATATTCATCACCAAGTTATTTTCCTTGCTGTGATATTAGTACTATTTATTGGTTTAGGTATGCTAGCCTATCAACCTAAGAAAATGGAAGGAGATTAAAAAATCGACCGATTAACTGGTCGATTTTTTTATGCCTTAGATGACTTTCGTCTGTGATTATAGATTCCAAATAGTAAGAGAGAAGTAAAGGAACAGATTGCTCCAGTAATAAACCCATTAGGAATAAAGGAAAGTGTAATAGTTCCTTTCCCCTTAGGAACGTCAACTTTCATAAAGCCAGTTTGAGCTTGTTTAATTTCTATTTTCTTACTATCTTGGTAGGCAGACCAACCTTTGTCATAAGGAATGGTGAAGAAAACAGACGTATCTTGTTGGACATCATATGTAGCAAAAACCTTATTTTTAGAAGTCGATACCGTTACTGGTTGTTCTTTAATTTTTTGAATTGCCTCAGTTAAAGTTTGGGTATCTAAACGGTAGAAGGTAGGAGATTCAAATGATACTTGTGAATTTCCAGGGAAACTAACATGAATATTGAAAGTTTTTTTCTCTTTTGTATAGCCTAGATTAAAGAAGGAGAAGGCATTATCAGTTGTAAAAATCTTTTTTTCACCATTGACAAGAATGTTAACCTTCTTTTGTTTATCATTAGAAAAGTGAAGGTTTGTGAAAGAAAGATAAACTTGGCTGTTTTCTGGTACTTCAATTTGATACTGGATTGCTGCATCCTCATTTGAAGAACTTGTAACACTGATCAAATCATCAGTATTTTCTGTTTTTTCATAAGGGATTGGAGAAAAATAATCAAAATCGACGTTAGCAAGTTGATTTAAAAATGAGGCTTGATTATCCAAAGTGTGTTCATTGAACTTGACATCATTGTAAACAGATTGACTAGCAAAGGCAATCGGAAGAGAGAATTGATTTTCATATAGGGTAAGATTATCTTTTTGATATATATCTTGGAAACCATACTTATCAATAGGATTTTCTGAGATATTGTATTGGATACCAAATAAACTATCAGACAAAATGCTATTATTGGCATAACGGAGATTGAGATTGGTCCCAGAGGATTTAAACCCAAGCTTATCCAAAGTAGAGCTTGCTGAACGATTTCGAACAGAAGAAAATTGAGAGATTCCATTGTAGTTGAATTTCATACTGTCATTTCCTGTCTGAGTTTCTAGTTTTTCAGTACGAGTAAATTGATTTCCAATATATGTTGAAATAGATTCCATAGCTGGGATATCTCGATTATAAGCACTTCGAGAAGCAAATCCCCATTCCTTAGCAATTCCGTCCATTTGAGATGAAGCATTTAAGCTCATTTCAACCATTATAAATAAAGAGATTAGAATAGCAAATAGATTTACAGAGATAAACTTTTTGATAACTGCAAGGAGTAAAAGAGAATAGACAACTAAAAATTCAAGAGTAAGTAGAATATTCAAATCTGTTAAAAAAGAATAATGCGATTTTAGATAGATAGTAGCTAAAAATCCTGTTACAACAAGAAAAATCGAAGCTAAAAAATTCCAGACTTTAATTTCTTTCAGACGATTTAAGACTTCTGCTGCTGTGTAAATTAACAAGGTAGAGAAAATCCAAGCATAGCGATGTAAAAACATATTTGGAGTATGCATACCTTGCCAAAATAAATCAAGCATTTCTATATAAAAGCTTGCAATTAGAGATGCAAAGAAAATTGCATAGATAAGTTTCACGTGAAACTTAATAGATTTCATCGTAAAAAATAAAATGGTTAAAACAAAGGGAAGTAGTCCAACAAAAATCATTGGGATAGCCCCATACTTTGTTGTATCAAAGGAACCGATGAATTGCTTAGCAAAGAGATCAAGATACCAGCTACTTTCAGTTTGAAACTTTGTAACTTCTGTCAATTTTTCCCCATGTGTCTGTAAATCAAATAGAGTAGGAAGAGTCATAATCAAACTGGCCATTCCTGCTAAAAAGGAAGTAACAATAAAATCAAGAAAAGATGATTTTCGAGTCTTAAAATCCCACGAAATTTGACAGAGATACCAGAAAATAAGAAACAATACTGTCATATAGCCAAAATAATAGTTTTGAATAAACAAGATTGACAGACTTGTAAAGTATAGTAGGCGCTTCTTTTGTGTTATAAGTATATGTAAGCCAGTTATAACTAAAGGAATTAAGATAAAAACATCTAACCAAGTTTTTATCTCTAGTTGACTAACAGAGAAACTCATCAGAGCATAGGAAGTAGATAAAGCTAGTTTTAAAGCCTTAGGAATCGATTGAAATAATTTATTTAAACTAAAGTAAGTTGACAGTCCAATCAATCCAAATTTTAAGAGAGTTGTCAGATAGACAGCATCTGGCATATTCGACAGATTAAAAAAGTAAACTAGAGGTGAAAGGAAACTTCCTAAGTAATAACTAGATAGGGCATAGAAATTTAATCCGAGGCCACTTGTAAAGGTGTAAAACAGACTACCATTTCCATGCAGGATATTTCGTAAAGTTACATCAAAAATAACGTATTGATGAAACCCATCTCCTAATAGTGGAGATGTCTCGCTGTTCCAGTAGATACCTTGAGATAGATATACTCCTGTCATAATCAATAAGGGAATGATGAAAGAAACAAAATAGGTCCAATATGTTTTAAAAAATAATTTCATGTTACCTCATAAAATGTTAGAAAACTCAGTTGGTTAATCCAACTGAGTTTTGAAGTTTTTAGTCTTTCCAAAGTTCTTTTACTTTTGCTTGTACTTCTGCATTTTCTAGGAATTCATCATAGGTTTCATCGATACGGTCAATGACGCCATTTTTGGACAAGACAATGATATGGTTAGCTAGAGTTTGAATAAACTCGTGGTCATGGCTAGCAAAGATGATTGATTCTTTAAAGTTTTTCAATCCATCATTCAAGCTTGAGATAGATTCCAAGTCCAAGTGATTGGTTGGATCATCAAGTACAAGGACATTTGATTTCAAGAGCATAAGTTTTGAAAGCATGACACGCACTTTTTCTCCCCCTGACAAAACGTTTACAGGTTTGTTAACTTCATCTCCAGAGAAGAGCATACGACCGAGGAAGCCACGTAGGAAAGTATTGTCATCTTCTTCTTTACTTGCGAATTGACGCAACCAGTCAAGGATTGACTCTCCTCCTGCAAAATCTGCCGAGTTATCTTTTGGCAAGTAAGAACGGCTAGTAGTTACTCCCCACTTGACAGTTCCTTCATAGTCAATGTCCCCCATGATTGCACGAATTAATGCAGTCGTTTGGATGTCATTTTGTCCAATTAGCGCTGTCTTATCACCTGGACGTAAGATAAAGCTGATATTATCTAAAATAGTCTCACCATCAATCTTTACAGATAGATTTTCTACTGTCAAGAGATCATTACCGATTTCACGTTCCGCTTTAAAGTTGATAAATGGATATTTACGACTAGATGGTACAATTTCTTCAAGTTCAATTTTATCAAGCATTTTCTTACGTGATGTTGCTTGCCTTGATTTAGAAGCATTGGCAGAGAAACGAGCAACGAATTCTTGCAATTGCTTAATTTTTTCTTCTGCTTTGGCATTACGGTCTGCTAGCAATTTAGCAGCGAGTTCAGAAGATTCCTTCCAGAAGTCATAGTTTCCGACATAGAGTTTGATTTTTCCAAAGTCAAGGTCGGCCATGTGAGTACATACTTTATTTAAGAAGTGACGGTCGTGGGATACTACGATAACTGTGTTATCAAAATCAATCAAGAAGTCTTCTAACCAAGTAATCGATTGGATATCCAAACCGTTTGTCGGCTCGTCCAAAAGAAGAACATCTGGTTTACCAAACAGTGCTTTGGCTAGGAGAACTTTTACTTTTTCACCGTTGGCCAATTCGCTCATGTTTTGGTAGTGTAATTCTTCTGGAATGTTTAGGTTTTGAAGTAGTTGAGAGGCTTCACTTTCTGCTTCCCAGCCCCCAAGCTCGGCAAATTCTCCCTCGAGTTCGGCAGCACGCACTCCATCCTCATCTGAGAAATCTTCCTTCATGTAGATAGCATCTTTCTCCTTCATGATGCTATAAAGTTTTTCATTTCCCATGATAACAACATCAATGGCACGTTCATCTTCATAGTCAAAGTGATTTTGACGAAGAACAGAGAGACGTTCATCTGGACCAAGAGAGATGTGACCAGTAGTAGGTTCGATATCTCCAGCTAAAATTTTTAAAAAGGTTGATTTTCCGGCACCATTAGCACCGATCAATCCGTAAGTATTTCCTTCTGTAAATTTGATATTGACATCATCAAAAAGTTTGCGATCACTAAAACGTAGTGAAACATCAGATACTGTAAGCAATGTTTTTCTCCTATATATGTAATATATTTATTCTACTAGAAAATACGGAAATATTCAAATTTTTATCTGTCAATTTTGTGTAAATTAAATTTACAGCATACTTTACACAAATCCGTAAATAGCAAGGCTGATTTATTTTGATAAATTACGGTTATTTCATTAAAAAAATGCTATAATTGAAGGGACTATATCGAAGGAGAACAAAATGACTAAACCCATTATTTTAACAGGAGACCGTCCAACAGGAAAATTGCATATTGGACATTATGTTGGAAGTCTCAAAAATCGAGTATTATTACAGGAAGAGGATAAGTATGATATGTTTGTGTTCTTGGCTGACCAACAAGCTTTGACAGATCATGCTAAAGACCCTCAAACCATTGTAGAGTCTATCGGAAATGTAGCTTTGGATTACCTTGCAGTTGGATTGGATCCAAGTAAATCAACTATCTTTATTCAAAGCCAAATTCCAGAATTAGCTGAGTTGTCTATGTATTATATGAATTTAGTGTCATTAGCACGTTTGGAACGAAATCCGACAGTCAAGACAGAGATTGCTCAGAAAGGATTTGGAGAAAGTATTCCGACAGGCTTCTTGGTCTATCCAATCGCTCAAGCAGCTGATATCACAGCTTTCAAGGCTAATTATGTTCCTGTTGGGACAGATCAGAAACCAATGATTGAGCAAACTCGTGAAATTGTTCGTTCTTTTAACAATGCATATAGCTGTGATGTCTTGGTAGAGCCGGAAGGTATTTATCCAGAAAATGAGAGAGCAGGGCGTTTGCCTGGTTTAGATGGAAATGCCAAAATGTCTAAATCACTCAATAATGGTATTTATTTAGCTGATGATGCGGATACTTTGCGTAAAAAAGTAATGAGTATGTATACAGATCCAGATCATATCCGCGTTGAGGATCCAGGTAAAATTGAAGGAAATATGGTTTTCCATTATCTAGATGTTTTTGGTCGCCCAGAAGATGCTCAAGAAATTGCTGACATGAAAGAACATTATCAACGAGGTGGTCTTGGTGATGTGAAGACCAAGCGTTATCTACTTGAAATATTAGAACGTGAACTTGGTCCTATTCGTGAGCGCCGTATTGAATTTGCTAAGGATATTGGAGAAGTTTATAATATGCTTCAAAAAGGTAGTGAAAGAGCGCGTGAAGTTGCGGGTCAAACCCTATCTGAGGTTAAAGGAGCAATGGGACTTCATTACTTTAACTAAGTTTATTTTACAAGAAACTATCATTTCTATCTCAAAGAAAAGATAGTTTTTTATTTACCCCTGTAATATTTGACAAATTTTTATAGAATGGTATGATAGATACAATATAAAAAGAGTCAAGCTCAAAAAGAAAGAAAAGAGGAAACTTCGAATGTCTAATTGGGACACTAAATTTTTGAAAAAAGGTTTTACCTTTGATGATGTATTGCTTATTCCAGCTGAAAGTCATGTGTTGCCTAACGATGCAGATTTAACAACTAAATTGGCAGATAATTTGACTTTAAATATCCCAATTATTACCGCTGCTATGGACACAGTAACAGAGAGTCAAATGGCTATTGCTATTGCTCGTGCAGGTGGTCTCGGAGTTATCCATAAAAACATGTCAATTGCTCAACAAGCAGACGAGGTTCGCAAGGTAAAACGTTCTGAAAATGGAGTTATTATTGATCCGTTCTTCTTGACGCCTGAACATACAATTGCTGAAGCAGATGAGCTTATGGGACGTTACCGCATCAGTGGTGTTCCAGTTGTTGAAACACTTGAAAATCGTAAATTAGTTGGTATTTTAACAAACCGAGATCTTCGTTTTATTTCAGATTATAACCAACCAATCTCAAACCATATGACTAGTGAAAATCTTGTTACTGCTCCTGTGGGTACAGATCTTGCAACAGCTGAGAGCATTCTTCAAGAACACCGTATTGAAAAACTTCCTTTGGTAGATGAAGAAGGTCGTCTTTCTGGTTTGATTACTATCAAAGATATTGAAAAAGTTATTGAGTTTCCAAATGCTGCTAAAGATGAGTTTGGTCGTCTTCTGGTTGCAGGTGCAGTAGGTGTTACTTCAGATACATTTGAACGTGCAGAGGCTCTTTTTGAGGCAGGCGCGGATGCGATTGTTATTGATACTGCGCATGGTCATTCTGCAGGTGTCTTGCGTAAAATTGCTGAGATTCGTGCTCACTTCCCAGATCGTACTTTGATTGCTGGAAATATTGCTACTGCTGAGGGAGCGCGCGCACTTTACGAAGCAGGTGTAGACGTTGTCAAGGTTGGTATTGGACCAGGTTCTATCTGTACTACTCGTGTAATTGCAGGTGTTGGTGTTCCACAAGTAACAGCTATCTATGATGCTGCAGCTGTTGCGCGTGAATATGGTAAAACGATCATTGCTGACGGTGGAATCAAGTATTCTGGAGATATTGTAAAAGCTCTTGCTGCTGGTGGGAATGCAGTTATGCTTGGATCAATGTTTGCTGGAACAGACGAAGCACCAGGTGAAACTGAAATCTTCCAAGGACGTAAATTCAAGACATACCGTGGTATGGGTTCAATCGCAGCAATGAAGAAAGGTTCAAGCGATCGTTACTTCCAAGGTTCTGTCAATGAAGCAAATAAACTTGTTCCAGAAGGAATTGAAGGTCGTGTTGCTTATAAAGGAGCGGCAGCTGATATAGTCTTCCAAATGATTGGTGGTATTCGCTCTGGTATGGGTTACTGTGGTGCAGCTAACCTTAAAGAACTACACGATAATGCTCAATTTATTGAAATGTCTGGTGCTGGTTTGAAAGAAAGCCATCCTCATGATGTACAAATTACGAATGAGGCACCAAATTATTCTATGTAAAAGAAATAAAAAGAACTCCCATGAAAACAGGAGTTCTTTTACAATATTGTCAATTTTAGTTTACAGCAACTTGACCATTTTGAATAGCGAAAACACTTAGATTTTCTGGTAGATTTTGAAGATGGTCTAAGCTTGTTGTTGTAATAAAGGTTTGGATTGATTGAGAAATCGTTTCTAATAATTTTAGTTGTCTGGTATTGTCAAGTTCGCTCATAACATCGTCAAGTAGTAATATTGGAGATTCTGTAGTAGTACTTTCCATTAACTCGATTTCTGCTAATTTTATAGAAAGGACGAGACTACGATGTTGGCCTTGACTCCCAAAACTAGCGTCCATCCCATTTATATAAAAAGAAATATCATCTCGATGAGGACCGACACCAGTATTCTTTTTAAATAAATCTCTGGATCTACTTTTTTCTAAAGCAATTTTGAAAGATTCGGATAAGTCTTCTTTGTCAGTTATCTTGACAGAAGATTGATAAGATATTGACAACTCTTCAATCTGGTTAGAGAGTTCAAAATGTTTCTTACGCCCAAATGATTCTAGTTTTTTTATGAAATCTAAGCGGTGATTCATTACACGACATCCATAATCAACTAGCTGATCATCCAATACTGAAAGGAAGGTTTCATCTATTTTCTGAGCTGATTTTAGATAAGTATTTCTTTGCTTTAGGATGTGGTTATAATTGGTTAAGTCAGATAAGTAGATTGGCTTAATTTGTCCAAGTTCCATATCAATGAATTTCCGTCGAACCGAAGGTGCTCCTTTAATTAGTTGTAAATCTTCAGGAGCAAATAAGACAACATTCATGTGTCCTACATAATCTGAAAGGCGTGCCTGTTTTAAATGATTAACTTTTGTCACACGACCTTTTTGTGTTAGTTCGATTTCTAGGGGAATGGATCCAGTTTTTTTCTGAACAAGACCTGAAAGATGAAGTTGTTCCTCATCAAAATGAATGAGATTTTTATCTGTTCGAGTTCGATGACTACGCGTTAAGGCTAAAAAATAGATAGCCTCTAGCATATTTGTTTTTCCTTGTGCATTGCGTCCTAAAAAGACATTCAATTTAGGATTAAAGTCTATTTTCGTCTCTTTGTAGTTACGAAAAGTCTTGAGAGATAGGTTTTGTAGCCACATGATTATCTACCAGGGAATCGTGGAGCTTGTTTGCTTTTAGGTGATGAAGTAGGTTTCGATTTGTCTTTTTTAAATCCCTTATTCATCTCTTTGACAAGTTTAGCGATCCGTTCTTTTTCAACTTTATCAGCTTGATATTCCTCTTGCTCCTCAGAAGTAGGTTGTGTCAACAAGATGTCAATGTCCATGTCAGGGATGTCAACTTTATCGCCAATACGAAGTTTTTTACCGCGACGATTCTCTAATTCACCATTAAAGTAAACAGAATGTTCAGCGAGAAATGATTTGATAGCTCCTCCGCTATGTGTAATTCCAAGTTCTTTGAGTAGTGCTTGGAGGGTAATAAATTCTTCAAATAATTTGTATTCCATAATTCACCTCAATCTTTGGTATTATACCATATTTTCCTAAAAATAGTGAGAGAAACAGGGAGTAATGTAAGCGATTTTTATTTCAAAAGTGTTACAGGGAACAAGAAAATTTCAGGTTTTCGTGATATAATAGAAGTCTATATATAAGGAGGTGAATCATGGAGTTAGTGCATGGAATTTCAACACATTTTATCCAATCAAAAAAGTTTAAAACGAACAAAATCACCGTGCGTTTTACCGCTCCATTATCTCTTGATACGATTGCAGGTCGCATGTTGAGTGCGAGTATGCTAGAGACTGCTAATCAGCTATACCCTACTTCTCAAGATTTGAGAAAACATTTGGCTAGTCTATACGGTACAGATATGTCAACCAATTGTTTCAGAAGAGGGCAGAGTCACATTGTAGAATTGACATTTACCTATGTTCGTGATGAGTTTTTAAGTAGGAAAAATGTGCTAACTTCTCAGGTTTTGGAACTTGTAAAAGAAACTCTTTTTTCACCCGTAGTAGTTGATAATGGGTTTGATTCGGCCTTATTTGAAGTTGAGAAAAAACAATTGCTAGCAAGTTTAGCAGCTGATATGGATGATTCATTTTATTTCGCACATAAAGAATTAGATAAATTATTTTTTTATGATGAACGTCTCAAATTGGAATACAGTGATTTACGAAATCGTATTTTAGCTGAAACTCCACAAAGTTCTTATTTTTGTTTCCAAGAATTTCTGGCTAATGATCGAATAGATTTCTTTTTCCTAGGTGATTTTAATGAGGTTGAAATTCAAAATGTATTAGAATCATTTGGCTTTAAAGGTCGAAAAGGAGATGTGAAGGTTCAGTATTGTCAACCTTATTCCAATATCCTTCAGGAAGGTATGGTTCGGAAGAATGTGGGACAATCCATTTTGGAATTAGGTTATCATTGCCCTTCTGAATATGGTGATGAGCAACATTTACCAATGATTGTAATGAATGGTTTACTTGGTGGATTTGCACACTCTAAACTCTTTACAAATGTTCGTGAAGATGCTGGATTAGCTTATACAATTTCCAGTCAGCTCGATTTATTTAGTGGGTTCTTGAGGATGTATGCTGGTATTGATCGAGAAAATCGGAACCAGGCTCGTAAAATGATGAATAATCAACTGCTTGATTTAAAAAAAGGATATTTTACAGAGCTTGAGTTAGAGCAGACCAAGGAGATGATTCGTCGGTCTTTGTTACTTTCTCAAGATAATCAATCTTCATTGATTGAACGTGCTTATCAAAATGCCTTACTTGGAAAATCTTCAGCAGACTTTAAAAGTTGGGTTGCAAAACTCGAGAAAGTTGACAAAGATGCTATTTGTAGAGCAGCTAATAATGTGAAACTACAAGCGATTTACTTTATGGAAGGAATAGAATGACAAAGGTTGTTTTTGAAGAAAAATACTATCCAGCTGTAAAAGAAATGGTTTATCGAACTCGTTTGTCAAATGGATTGACAGTTGCTTTTTTGCCTAAAAAAGAATTTAAAGAGGTTTACGGGAGTGTAACTGTACAGTTTGGTTCGGTAGATACGCTTGTCACAGAAGTTGACGGAGATGTAAAACAATATCCTGCAGGGATTGCTCACTTTCTTGAACATAAATTATTTGAGAGAGAAGACTCTAGCGATTTGATGTCGGCTTTTACGAGTCTAGGTGCAGATAGTAATGCCTTTACAAGCTTTACAAAAACAAACTATCTTTTTTCAGCAACGGATCATTTTTTAGAAAATTTGGACTTACTTGATGAATTGGTAACATCAGCACACTTTACTGAAGATTCCATTTTAAGAGAGCAGGATATTATCCAGCAAGAACGAGAAATGTATCAAGATGATCCGGATTCGTGTTTATTCTTTTCAACTTTAGCGAATTTGTATCCTGGTACACCTTTAGCAACTGATATAGTTGGAAGTGAGGAGTCAATTTCCCAAATCAATCTAACTAATTTGCAAGAAAATTTTACAAGATTTTACAAACCTGTAAACATGTCTCTGTTTTTAGTTGGTAATTTTGATGTGGATCAGGTGCAGGATTATTTTGAAAGAAAAGAACTGGAAGATTTAGATGTTCAGGAACTAGCAAGAGAAAAGTTTGTTTTACAACCTGTAAAGCAAACAGATAGCATGAGGATGGAAGTATCTTCTCCCAAACTAGCGATTGGTGTTAGAGGTAAACAAGAAGTTGCTGAAGCGGATTGCTATCGACATCATATTTTATTAAAATTATTGTTTGCAATGATGTTTGGTTGGACTTCGGATCGTTTTCAGAAATTATATGAATCAGGTAAAATTGACGCATCCTTATCTCTGGAAGTTGAAGTAACAAGTCGCTTTCATTTTGTCATGTTGACAATGGATACAAAAGAGCCAGTTGCTTTATCTCATCAGTTTAGGAAGGCTATTCGTAATTTTACAAAGGATTTAGATATTACAGAGGATCATTTAGATATTATTAAAAGAGAGATGTTTGGAGAATTTTTCAGTAGCATGAACTCTCTTGAATTTATTGCAACGCAATATGATGCTTTTGAAAATGGTGAGACAATTTTTGATTTGCCAAAAATTTTACAGGAAATTACTTTAGAGGATGTCCTTGATGCTGGACATCATTTAATAGATGATGGTGATATAGTTGATTTTACAATATTCCCATCGTAGTAACCTATCATAATCGATACTAGAAAGAAGGAATGACAAGTATGAGGAAAAAAACAATTGGTGAGGTTTTACGTTTAGCTAGAACCAACCAAGGGTTGACTTTAGAAGAATTACACAAAAAAACAGAAATTCAGTTGGATATGTTGGAAGCGATGGAAGCTGATGATTTTGATCAACTTCCTAGTCCATTTTATACTCGTTCTTTTTTGAGAAAGTATGCGTGGGCAGTTGAGCTAGATGAGCGAATTGTCTTGGATGCTTATGATTCTGGGAGCATGATTACTTATGAAGAAGTAGATGTTGATGAAGACGAGTTGACAGGTAGGAGACGTTCAAGTAAGAAAAATAAGGCATCATTTTTACCTTTATTTTATTTTATACTCTTTGCATTATCGATTGTCATTTTTGTGACCTATTATGTTTGGAATTATCTCCAGACTCAACCTGAGCGTTCATCTGCGTCTAGTTATAGTGTAGTCCAAGCAACAAGCTCAACTAGTTCTGTAACTTCATCCTCAAGTAGTAGTTCATCAAGTAGATCTTCGAATATGGAACCAGCTATAACGGTATCAGGTGAAGGAAATCAAGTAGAAGTTGCTTATAAAACGAGTAAGGAAACTGCAAAATTACAATTATCAGTCTCAGATGCTAGAAGTTGGGTTAGTGTTTCAGAAAGTGAGCTTGAGGGTGGAGTGACCTTATCACCAGATAATAAAAGTGCGGAAACAACAGTTTCAACTAAAAATTCTGTGACCATTACTTTAGGTGTTGTCAAAGGTGTAGCTTTAACAGTAGATAATCAGACCGTTGACTTATCAAAATTAACAGCTCAGACTGGAAAAATCACTGTAACCTTTACTAAAAATTAAGGAAAAACGAATGAAAAAAGAACAAATTCCAAATCTCTTAACAATAGGTCGAATTCTCTTTATACCTATTTTTATCTTTATTTTAACGGTAGGAAATTCGATAGAGAGTCATATAGTAGCAGCTATTATCTTTGCTATTGCCAGTATTACCGATTATTTAGATGGATATTTAGCTCGTAAATGGAATGTGGTCAGTAATTTTGGTAAATTTGCAGATCCCATGGCGGATAAGTTACTAGTTATGTCGGCTTTTATTATGTTGATTGAGTTAGGAATGGCTCCGGCTTGGATTGTTGCAGTGATTATCTGTCGTGAGTTGGCTGTGACAGGTTTAAGACTTTTATTGGTTGAAACTGGTGGAACAGTTTTAGCAGCAGCAATGCCTGGAAAAATTAAAACTTTCAGTCAGATGTTTGCCATTATTTTCTTGCTATTACACTGGACTTTGATTGGCCAAGTTTTACTTTATGTAGCCTTGTTTTTCACTATCTACTCTGGCTATGATTATTTCAAGGGTAGTGCCTATGTATTTAAAGGGACATTTGGTTCGAAATGAAATCAATAATTGATGTAAAAAATCTTTCTTTTCGTTATAAGGAAAGTCAGGAATACTACGATGTGAAGGATATTACGTTTCACGTGAAACGTGGAGAATGGCTTTCGATTGTAGGGCATAATGGTAGTGGTAAATCAACGACGGTTCGGTTAATTGATGGTTTACTGGAAGCAGAATCTGGAGAGATTGTAATTGATGGGCAACGTTTGACTGAGGAAAATGTTTGGAATATACGTCGTCAAATCGGTATGGTTTTTCAAAATCCAGACAATCAATTTGTTGGAGCGACTGTTGAAGATGATGTTGCTTTTGGTTTGGAAAATCAGGGACTTTCTCGTCAAGAAATGAAAAATAGAGTGGAAGAAGCTCTGGATTTGGTTGGCATGTTGGACTTTAAAAAGAGAGAGCCGGCACGTCTATCAGGTGGCCAAAAGCAACGTGTGGCCATTGCAGGTGTTGTAGCTCTAAGACCAGCTATTTTAATCCTAGATGAAGCAACGAGTATGTTGGATCCTGAGGGACGTAGAGAACTGATTGAGACAGTAAAAGGAATTCGGAAAGACTATGATATGACGGTCATTTCCATTACACATGATTTGGAAGAAGTTGCCATGAGTGACCGTGTATTGGTCATGAAAAAAGGGGAAATTGAATCAACTAGTAGTCCAAGGGAACTTTTCTCTCGAAATGATTTAGATCAAATTGGATTAGATGATCCTTTTGCCAATCAATTAAAACATTCTTTGAGCCAGAATGGCTATAATTTACCTGAAAATTATTTGACAGAAAGTGAGCTAGAGGATAAGCTATGGGAATTGCTCTAGAAAATGTGAATTTTACATATCAAGAAGGGACTCCCTTAGCTTCAACAGCTTTGTCAGATGTTTCTTTGACGATTGAAGATGGTTCTTATACGGCTTTAATTGGCCACACAGGTAGTGGCAAATCAACTATTTTACAACTTTTAAATGGTTTATTGGTTCCAAGTCAAGGGACTGTGCAGGTTTTTGATACCTTCATCACCTCGACTTCTAAAAATAAAGATATTCGTCAAATTAGAAAACAGGTTGGCTTGGTATTTCAGTTTGCTGAAAATCAGATTTTTGAAGAAACGGTTTTAAAAGACGTTGCCTTTGGACCGCAAAATTTTGGAGTTTCTGAAGAAGAAGCGGAGAAGATTGCGCGTGAGAAACTGGCTCTGGTTGGAATTAATGAATCACTTTTTGATCGTAGCCCGTTTGAGCTGTCAGGGGGACAAATGAGACGTGTTGCGATTGCAGGCATACTTGCCATGGAGCCAGCTATATTAGTCTTAGATGAACCCACAGCAGGCTTGGATCCTTTGGGAAGAAAAGAGTTGATGAACTTGTTCAAAAAACTCCACCAGTCAGGGATGACCATCGTTTTGGTAACGCATTTGATGGATGATGTTGCTGAATATGCGAATCAAGTCTATGTAATGGAGAAGGGACGTTTAGTTAAGGGTGGTAAACCAAGTGATGTCTTTCAAGATGTTGTCCTTATGGAAGAAGTGCAGTTGGGAGTACCTAAAATTACAGCCTTTTGTAAACGATTGGCTGATAGAGGCGTGTCATTTAAACGATTACCGATTAAGATAGAGGAGTTCAAGGAGTCGCTAAATGGATAGTATGATTTTGGGGCGTTATATCCCAGGGGATTCGATTGTTCACCGATTGGATCCACGTAGCAAATTACTGGCTATGATGCTACTGATTTTGATTGTGTTTTGGGCTAATAATCCCTTGACAAATCTGATTCTTTTCATAGCGACAGGGATATTTATTGCCTTGTCAGGAGTATCTCTTTCATTTTTTATTCAGGGCTTGAAGTCTATGTTTTTCTTGATTGCCTTCACAACTATTTTTCAACTGTTTTTCATTTCTAATGGGAATGTTTTATTTGAATTTTCGTTTGTGAGAATCACAGATTATGCTTTGCAACAAGCTGGGATTATTTTTTGTCGCTTTGTATTGATTATTTTCTTTTCAACTTTGTTAACCTTAACAACAATGCCCTTAAGTTTGGCCTCAGCTGTCGAAGCTTTGTTGGCGCCTTTAAAGCGTGTGAAAGTTCCAGTTCATGAAATTGGATTGATGCTGTCCATGAGTCTACGTTTTGTCCCAACATTAATGGATGATACGACGCGGATTATGAATGCACAGAAAGCTCGTGGAGTGGATTTTGGTGAAGGAAGCATTGTTCAAAAGGTGAAGGCTATGATTCCCATTTTGATTCCTCTTTTTGCAACAAGTTTAAAACGTGCGGATTCCTTGGCTATTGCTATGGAAGCGCGCGGTTATCAGGGGGGGAAAGGAAGAAGTCAATACCGACAACTGAAATGGACTCGAAAGGATACGCTGACCATTCTTGTTATTATCATACTTGGTTTTTGCTTATTTTTCTTAAAATCTTAGTAGCTTTCAGGAATTGATAAAAAGTTACTATAACAGTTTTTGATATAAAGGTAGGGATATGAACCGTTTTAAAAAATCAAAATATGTCATTATTGTTTTTGTCACTGTTTTGCTTGTGTCAGCTCTCTTAGCGACGACTTATTCAAGTACAATTGTGACAAAATTAGGAGATGGAATCTCATTGGTTGATAGAGTTGTTCAAAAACCTTTTCAGTGGTTTGATTCTGTCAAATCAGATTTGGCACATTTGACACGAACATATAATGAAAATGAAAGTTTGAAGAAACAAATTTACCAGTTAGAAGTTAAATCAAATGAGGCGGAAAGTTTAAAGACAGAAAATGAACAACTGCGCCAATTGCTTGATATGAAGTCTAAATTGCAAGCTACAAAGACTTTAGCAGCAGATGTTATTATGCGTTCTCCGGTATCTTGGAAGCAGGAGTTGACCCTGGATGCAGGCAAATCAAAAGGGGCTTCTGAGAACATGTTAGCCATTGCAAATGGTGGTTTGATTGGCAGCGTTTCAAAAGTAGAGGAGAACTCTACCATGGTTAACCTTCTGACAAATACGGAAAATGCTGATAAGATTTCTGTTAAAATTCAACATGGTTCTACTACAATTTATGGGATTATTGTTGGTTATGACAAGGAAAATGAAGTTCTTAAAATTAGTCAATTAAATAGTAATAGCGATATTAGTGCAGGAGATAAGGTGACCACTGGTGGATTAGGAAACTTTAACGTTGCTGATATTCCTGTTGGTGAAGTGGTTGCCACAACGCATAGTACAGACTATTTGACACGAGAAGTAACTGTTAAATTGAGTGCAGATACTCATAATGTAGATGTGATAGAATTAGTGGGGAATTCATAATGAGACAGTTGAAGCGAGTTGGAGTGTTTTTATTGCTTCCTTTCTTTGTTCTAATTGATGCCCATATTAGCCAGCTTCTGGGGTCATTTTTTCCCCATGTACAGTTGGCTAGTCATTTTCTGTTTTTATTTCTCTTATTTGAGACAATTGAAGTATCAGAGTATTTCTATTTAGCTTATTGTTTTGTAGTTGGTTTGGTTTATGATATTTACTTTTTCCTCTTGATTGGAATTGCGACTCTGTTGTTCGTCTTGTTGGGGGTATTTCTCCATAAATTTAATAGTGTTATTTTATTGAATCGTTGGACGAGAATGTTAGCAATTATTGTCATGACTTTTCTATTTGAAATGGGGGCTTACATACTTGCAATAGCGGTAGGTTTAACTGTGGATAGTATGTCTTTATTCATAGTCTATAGTTTAGTTCCATCAATGATTTTGAACCTTATATGGATGATTGTTTTTCAGTTTATTTTTGAAAAATTTTACCTATAAGAAAGAAATAAAAATGTAACAAAGGCGTAATATTCATTAGGCCTTTTTTTGGTATACTAGTAATGTCTTTAAAAGAAGGAGTATCTACGAAATATGAAGAAAAAAATCTTAGCGTCACTTTTATTAAGTACAGTAATGGTTTCTCAAGTAGCTGTTTTAACAACTGCGCATGCAGAAACTACTGATGACAAAATTGCTGCTCAAGATAATAAAATTAGTAACTTAACAGCACAACAACAAGAAGCACAAAAACAAGTTGATCAAGTTCAGGAGCAAGTATCTGCTATTCAAACAGAGCAATCAAACTTGCAATCTGAAAATGATAGACTACAAGCAGAATCTAAAAAGCTTGAGGGTGAAATTACAGAACTTTCTAAGAATATTGTATCTCGCAATGATTCATTACAAAAACAAGCTCGTAGTGCTCAAACAAATGGAGCTGCAACAAATTACATCAATACAATTGTAAACTCAAAATCAATTACAGAAGCTATTTCACGTGTTGCTGCAATGAGTGAAATCGTATCTGCAAACAACAAAATGTTGGAACAACAAAAAGCAGATAAAAAAGCTATTTCTGAAAAACAAGTAGCAAACAATGATGCAATTAATACAGTTATTGCAAATCAGCAAAAACTAGCTGATGATGCTCAATCATTAACTACAAAACAAGCTGAGTTAAAAGCTGCAGAATTGAATCTTGCTGCTGAAAAGGCTACTGCAGAGGATGAAAAAGCAAGTTTACTTGAGAAAAAAGCAGAAGCAGAAGCAGAAGCTAAAGCAGCTGCAGAAGCAGAAGCAGCTTACAAAGCTAAACAAGCAAGTCAACAACAAACAGTAGTTGCTTCTGGAAATACAACTTTTACAGCAGAGGTTCAAGCAGTATCAACTACTTCTTCATCTAGTTCATCTGAATCATCTTCAAGCAGTGCTTCAACAGAATCAACAAGCTACACTCCTGCACCAGTAAAACATCGTCCAACATACAGTACAAACGCTTCAAGTTATCCAACTGGTGAGTGTACATGGGGAGCTAAGACATTGGCACCTTGGGCAGGAGACTATTGGGGTAATGGAGCGCAGTGGGCTACAAGTGCAGCTGCAGCAGGATTCCGTACAGGATCTACACCTCAAGTTGGTGCTATTGCATGTTGGAATGATGGTGGATATGGACACGTAGCCGTGGTTACAGCTGTTTCATCATCAACAAGTATCCAAGTATCTGAATCAAACTATGGTGGAAATCGTACAATCGGAAATAAACGTGGATGGTTCAATCCTACTACAACTTCAGAAGGTTTTGTAACATATATCTATCCAAACTAATGAATGAAACGAAGAGACTCGATTAGAGTCTCTTTTATGATTTATATAGTTAACTTACTCTAAAAATCTGCTAAAATAGCTTGAAAATATTGAAAAAGTATGGTAGAATGAAACTTGTCGTGTGAACGATAATACTCATTCTTGATGAATTGTGAAACAGTTGCCCTTGGGTCGTTTTGCGAGTTGAAGTCAAGAAGAGGAAAAAAACAAAAAGGAGAAATACTCATGGCAGTAATTTCAATGAAACAACTTCTTGAGGCTGGTGTACACTTTGGTCACCAAACTCGTCGCTGGAACCCTAAGATGGCTAAGTACATCTTCACTGAGCGTAACGGAATCCACGTTATCGACTTGCAACAAACTGTAAAATACGCTGACCAAGCTTACGATTTCATGCGTGATGCAGCAGCTAACGATGCAGTTGTATTGTTTGTTGGTACTAAGAAACAAGCAGCTGATGCAGTTGCTGAAGAAGCAGTACGTTCAGGTCAATACTTCATCAACCACCGTTGGTTGGGTGGAACTCTTACAAACTGGGGAACAATCCAAAAACGTATTGCTCGTTTGAAAGAAATCAAACGTATGGAAGAAGATGGAACTTTCGAAGTTCTTCCTAAGAAAGAAGTTGCACTTCTTAACAAACAACGTGCACGTCTTGAAAAATTCTTGGGTGGTATCGAAGATATGCCTCGTATTCCAGATGTGATGTACGTAGTTGACCCACATAAAGAGCAAATCGCTGTTAAAGAAGCTAAAAAATTGGGAATCCCAGTTGTAGCGATGGTTGACACAAATACAGATCCAGATGATATCGATGTAATCATCCCAGCTAACGATGACGCTATCCGCGCTGTTAAATTGATCACAGCTAAATTGGCTGACGCTATCATCGAAGGACGTCAAGGTGAAGATGCAGCAACAGTTGAAGCAGAATTTGCAGCTTCAGAAGCTCAAGCAGATTCAATCGAAGAAATCGTTGAAGTTGTAGAAGGCGACAACGCTTAATTTATATAAATAGTAATTACCTAGGAGGGCGGGGCTTAGCCCGGCTCTCCTATTTTTAAAAATTATAGGAGAATCAAAATGGCAGAAATTACAGCTAAACTTGTAAAAGAGTTGCGTGAAAAATCTGGTGCCGGTGTTATGGACGCTAAAAAAGCGCTTGTAGAAACAGACGGTGACATCGAAAAAGCGATTGAATTGCTTCGTGAAAAAGGTATGGCTAAGGCAGCTAAGAAAGCTGACCGTGTTGCTGCAGAAGGTTTGACTGGTGTTTATGTTAACGGTAATGTTGCAGCAGTTATTGAAGTAAACGCTGAAACTGACTTCGTTGCGAAAAACGCTCAATTCGTTGAATTGGTAAATACCACAGCTAAAGTTATTGCTGAAGGAAAACCTGCTAACAATGAAGAAGCTCTTGCTTTGACAATGCCTTCAGGTGAAACTCTTGAAGCTGCATACGTATCTGCAACAGCAACTATCGGAGAAAAAATCTCATTCCGTCGCTTTGCATTGATTGAAAAAACAGATGCACAACACTTTGGAGCTTACCAACATAACGGTGGACGTATCGGTGTTATTTCGGTTGTTGAAGGTGGAGACGAAGCACTTGCTAAACAATTGTCAATGCACATCGCAGCGATGAAACCAACAGTTCTTTCTTACAAAGAATTGGATGAGCAATTCGTTAAAGATGAGTTGGCACAATTGAACCACGTAATCGACCAAGACAACGAAAGCCGTGCAATGGTTAACAAACCAGCTCTTCCACACTTGAAGTATGGATCAAAATCACAATTGACTGATGAAGTGATCGCCCAAGCTGAAGCTGACATCAAAGCTGAATTGGCTGCAGAAGGTAAACCAGAAAAAATCTGGGACAAAATCATCCCAGGTAAAATGGATCGCTTCATGCTTGACAACACTAAAGTTGACCAAGCTTATACACTTCTTGCACAAGTCTATATCATGGATGACAGCAAGACAGTTGAAGCATACCTTGAATCAGTTAACGCTTCAGTAGTTGAGTTCGCTCGCTTTGAGGTTGGTGAAGGTATCGAAAAAGCTGCAAACGACTTTGAAGCTGAAGTTGCAGCTACAATGGCAGCAGCCTTGAATAACTAATAATAAAAAGGAAGCTAAATTGCTTCCTTTTTTCTATGCAGTCGATCTTTATGGGGAGATGTTCCTATTTTTAAGATATAAATAAAAAGCCCTATAATAAGGGCTAAGTGTATTTAGGAGACTACACTTCAAATTCATAGAGTGCTGTAGAGAGATAACGTTCACCGTTATCTGGTGCTAGAGCAAGAACTTTTTTACCTGTACCTAATTTCTTGGCAACCTCGATGGCTCCGTAGATAGCTGCAGCTGAAGAAATCCCTACAAGGAAACCTTCTTTTCCACCAATTTCACGGCCGAGTGCTAGTGCATCGTCTGACGTTACACGAACGATACCATCATAAGCCTTTGTATCCAGTGTATCAGGAATAAATCCAGCTGAGATACCTTGAATTTTGTGCGGTCCAGGTTTTTCACCAGATAGAATAGCAGATTCGTCTGCCTCTACTGCAAAAACTTGAATGTTAGAATTTGCTGATTTGAGTGCATGAGAAACACCAGAAATCGTTCCACCGGTACCCACTCCAGCAACAAAGGCATCTAGTCCATCTTTACCGAAAGCAGCTAGTATTTCAGCTCCTGTTGTTCTTTCGTGTACTTCTGGATTAGCTGGATTGTCAAATTGAAGAGGAAGGAAACCATCACGTTCAGCAGCGATTTCTTGAGCCTTAGCAATAGCACCTTTCATTCCCTCGCTTCCAGGAGTTAGGACGAGTTCAGCGCCATAAGCTTGGATAATCTTACGTCGTTCTACACTCATAGTTTCAGGCATAACGATGACGACTTTATACCCTTTAGCAGCACCTACCCATGAAAGTCCAATACCAGTATTTCCACTTGTTGCTTCAACAATAGTAGAACCAGGTTTCAGAATACCGTCTTGTTCAGCTTTTTCAATCATGCTAAGAGCAATACGATCTTTTACAGAAGAACCAGGGTTGAATGCTTCAAGCTTTACATAGACGTCCGCAGCCCCTTCTGGCACGATGTTGTTGAGTTTAACAATCGGAGTTTGACCGATTAATTCAGTAATATTGTTATAAATAGCCATAATACACCTCTTTGTATAAGATATTTCTAGTATAACGCTATCTATACCATTTGTAAAATATAGAAATCCTATCGAAGTGATAGGATTTTTTTATATCATAGGTCTAAGCCGTTAATTTTCAAGCGATTGTGATAAGCTAATTCTAGTAAATAGGTGTAAAGTGGAACGATATCCGTCTTCTTAGGGAATTCAAATTTATGAGCACCAAAATGCTCATTATGCGCTTTTAGAAAGACATTTTCTAAATAAGTAATCGTTATTTCACTATCATCTATACCTGCTCCGGCAGTTTCCATTTCAACGTTAACAATATTCATCAAAAAAATTGATTTAACGGACATCTTACGACCAGTAGCGCCTTGTTTATCAGTAAAGATAATACGGATATTTGTAAATATGATTGAGTCACGAATCAGTTTATATCCACTTTGAATTTCTTCATTTTCCAGTAGATATTGTCCATATTCTTTGATAAGAGTTTCTTTGTTTTGCTCGCTAAAGTTACCAGCCAGTCCTTGAATGAATTTTCCAAATGCCATATTTTTCTCCTTTGTTTACACTAAGTTTACAGGAACTTCAACTTCACGTAAACCTTGATCAGTTAAAGTAACTTTTCCATTAAAAAACTCCACTAGTGCAGCTTTAATATTATCTTTTTCTTCTTTATCAACATAAATTATCGTATCGACTTGATCTGTAAAGTTTGTCTCAAGTTCCATGAAATCATGTTCCTTAAGGAAGTTACTGTACTCTTGGTACTGAGCGTAAGACATTTGAATAGCAATGCCAGCTTGTTCCTTTATTTCAATGATGCCAATTTCCTTGACAGTTAAGGCAACACTGCCGGCGTAAGCACGAATCAATCCTCCAGCGCCTAGCTTAATGCCTCCAAAGTAGCGTGTCACTACTACACAGACATTAGTAAGATTGTGATTTTCTAGTACCCCAAGCATGGGAACGCCAGCAGTACCACTGGGTTCACCATCATCACTTGTCCGTTTAATTTCACTACGTTCCCCAATAATAAAGGCTGAGCAGTTATGCGTAGCTTTGTAGTGTTCTTTTTTGATGGCAGTAATAAAGTCCCGAGCCTCTTCTTCGCTATAAACACGCTTTGCATGACAGATAAAGCGTGATTTTTTAATTTCTTCTTGGACTTGACCGTCCTCTTTAATTGTTCTAAATTCCATGATTTAATTGTACTAAAAAATTATCTAAAGCGCTAGGTTTTTACGAATAAAGAAGTATGAAAGTAAATCCAAATTATCTCGGTCGGTTGTTTACGGAGAATGAATTAACAGAAGAGGAGCGTCAGTTGGCAGAGAACATTCCAGCAATGAGAAAGGAGAAGGGGAAATTTTTCTGTCAACGTTGTAATAGTACTATTCGAGAAGAATGGTATTTACCTATAGGTGCTTACTATTGTCGGGAGTGCTTAATTATGAAGCGAGTTAGGAGTGATCAAGCTTTATACTATTTTCCGCAGGAGGATTTTCCGAAGCAAGATGTTCTTAAATGGAGTGGTCAATTAACTCCTTTTCAAGAGAAGGTATCAGAGGGACTGATTAGAGCGGTAGACAAGCAGGAGCCAACCTTGGTACATGCGGTGACAGGAGCTGGAAAGACAGAAATGATTTACCAAATTGTGGCCAAAGTGATTGATGAAGGTGGTGCAGTTTGTTTGGCTAGCCCTAGAATCGATGTGTGTTTGGAGCTGTATAAGCGACTGCAAGATGATTTTGCTTGCGAGATAGCTTTACTACACGGAGAATCAGAACCATATTTTCGAACACCACTAGTTGTTGCAACGACTCATCAGTTACTGAAGTTTTATCAAGCTTTTGATTTACTGATAGTGGATGAAGTAGATGCCTTTCCTTATGTTGACAATCCCATGCTTTACCATGCTGTCAAGAATAGTGTAAAGGAGAATGGCTTGAGAATCTTTTTAACGGCGACTTCTACAGATGAGTTAGATAAGAAGGTTCGTTTAGGAGAATTAAAACGATTGAGCTTGCCAAGACGATTTCATGGAAATCCGTTGATTATTCCAAAACTAGTTTGGTTATCGGATTTTAATCATTGCTTAGAGAAAAGTAGATTGTCACCAAAGTTAAAGTCCTATATTGAGAAGCAGAGAAAGACAGGTTATCCGTTACTCATTTTTGCATCAGAAATTAAGAAAGGGGAGCAGTTAAAAGAAATTTTACAGGAGCAATTTCCAAATGAGAAAATTGGCTTTGTATCTTCTGTAACAGAAGATAGATTAGAGCAGGTACAAGCTTTTCGAGATGGAGAACTGACAATACTAATCAGTACGACAATCTTGGAGCGTGGAGTTACCTTCCCTTGTGTGGATGTTTTCGTAGTAGAGGCCAATCATCGTCTGTTTACCAAGTCTAGTTTGATTCAGATTGGTGGACGAGTTGGGCGAAGCATGGATAGACCGACAGGAGATTTGCTTTTCTTTCATGATGGGTTAAATGCTTCAATCAAGAAGGCAATTAAGGAAATTCAGCAGATGAATAAGGAGGCGGGTCTATGAAGTGCTTGTTATGTGGGCAGACTATGAAGGCTGTTTTAACTTTTAGTAGCCTCTTGCTGTTGAGGAATGATGACTCCTATCTTTGTTCAGACTGTGATTCTACTTTTGAGAGAATTGGAGAAGAGTATTGTCCAAGCTGTATGAAAATAGGCTTGTCAACAAATTGTCAAGATTGTCAATTTTGGTGTAAAGAAGGAGTTGAGGTCAGTCATAGAGCGATTTTTACTTACAATCAAGCTATGAAGGATTTTTTTAGTCGGTATAAGTTTGATGGGGACTTTCTTTTAAGAAAAGTGTTCGCTTCCTTTTTAAGTGAGGAGTTGAAAAAGTACAAAGAGTATCAATTTGTCGTCATTCCTCTAAGTCCCGAAAGATTGCTTGAGAGAGGATTTAACCAGGTTGAAGGTTTAGTTGACGCAGCAGGGTTCTCTTTTCAAGACTTACTAGAGAAGAGAGAAGAGCGGGCCAGTTCTTCTAAAAATCGTTCAGAACGCTTGGCAACAGAACTTCCTTTCTTTATTAAAAGTGGAGTCACTATTCCTAAAAAAATCCTACTTATAGATGACATTTATACTACTGGAACAACTATAAATCGTGTGAAGAGATTGCTAGAAGAAGCTGGTGCTGAGGATGTAAAAACATTTTCCCTTGTAAGATGAGGAAAAAATTTGCAAAAATAAAATGAAAGCGTTATAATGAAATCAGAAAAACAAAAATGTTTAGAAAGAAGGTACTCATATGATTAAATATAGTATCCGTGGTGAAAACCTAGAAGTAACAGAAGCAATTCGTGATTATGTAGTTTCTAAACTCGAAAAGATCGAAAAGTATTTTCAAGCTGAACAAGAGTTGGATGCTCGAGTAAACTTGAAGGTGTATCGTGAAAAAACTGCTAAAGTGGAAGTAACGATTCCGCTTGGCTCAATTACTCTTCGCGCAGAAGATGTATCTCAAGATATGTATGGCTCAATTGACCTTGTAACTGATAAAATTGAACGTCAGATTCGTAAAAATAAAACAAAAATCGAGCGTAAAAATAAAAATAAGGTGGCAACTAGTCAATTATTTACAGATGCTTTGGTCGAAGACTCAAATGTTGTCCAGTCTAGAGTTGTTCGTTCAAAACAAATTGATTTAAAACCAATGGATTTGGAAGAAGCTATTCTACAGATGGATTTGTTGGGACATGATTTCTTTATCTATGTTGATGTTGAAGATCAAACAACTAATGTGATTTATCGTCGTGAGGATGGCGAAATTGGCTTGTTAGAAGTTAAGGAATCTTAATTTCAATATGTGTAAAGGAAGGTTTACTGAATTGTAAACCTCCTTTTTCTTATAATTGATAGAATTACTGATTACACTTTTAAAAAGTCGCTTTTTGGTGGTTATTATGGTATAATGGGTGCCAAGAGGTTTGGAATGAAAAAATTTTATGTAAGTCCTATTTTCCCCTTAATATTAGGAATAGTGGCGTTCGGAGTGCTATCTGTGCAACTTGTTTTTGTAACGAATACACTAGTAACGCTATTTCTTTTACTACTTATTTTGGGTTCATATATTTTACTATTCATTCATCAGAGAGACTACTACTCAAAGAGTGAAGTAGAACAAATCCAGTATGTAAACCATCAAGCTGAAGATAGTTTGACAACCTTGTTAGAACAGATGCCTGTTGGAGTTATTAAATTAGACTTATCATCTGGTGAAGTTGAATGGTTTAATCCTTATGCTGAATTGATTTTGACGAATGAAGTGGGCGAAATTGATGTGGCATTAATTCAAACAATTATCAAGGCTTCTGTGGGGAATCCAGGTTCTTATGCCACCTTGGGTGAGATCCGCTATTCGGTTCATATGGACAAGGTATCTGGAGTTCTGTACTTCTTTGATGTGTCTGGAGAATACGAAGCGACTGTTGAGTTAGTAACGAGTCGACCTGTGATTGGGATTGTCTCCGTTGACAACTATGATGACTTAGAAGATGAAACATCGGAGTCTGATATCAGTCATATCAATAGTTTTGTAGCCAATTTTGTTTCAGAATTTGCTGGGAAGCATGCCATGTTCTCCCGTCGAGTGAGTATGGACCGTTTTTATCTATTTACGGACTACACAGTACTTGAGGGACTAATGAATGATAAATTTTCTGTTATCGATGCTTTCAGAGAAGAGTCGAAACAGAGACAGTTGCCATTGACCTTAAGTATGGGATTTTCTTATGGTGATGGAAATCATGATGAAATAGGGAAAGTTGCTTTGCTCAACTTGAACTTGGCTGAAGTTCGTGGTGGCGACCAGGTGGTTGTTAAAGAAAATGACGAAACTAAAAATCCAATTTATTTTGGTGGTGGGTCTGCTGCTTCAATCAAGCGTACCCGTACCCGTACGCGCGCTATGATGACAGCTATTTCAGATAAGATTCGGAGTGTAGATCAGGTTTTTGTAGTTGGTCACAAAAATTTAGATATGGATGCTTTGGGTTCTGCTGTAGGTATGCAGCTGTTTGCCAGCAATGTGACTGAAAATAGCTATGCTCTTTACGATGAAGATCAAATGTCACCAGATATTGAACGAGCTGTTTCATTCTTAGAAAAAGAAGGAGTTACGAAGTTGTTGTCTGTTAAGGATGCAATGGGGATGGTGACCAATCGTTCTTTGTTGATTCTTGTAGATCATTCAAAAACGGCCTTAACATTATCAAAAGAATTTTATGATTTATTTACCCAAACCATCGTTATTGACCACCACAGACGGGATCAGGATTTTCCAGATAATGCAGTTATCACTTATATCGAAAGTGGTGCAAGTAGTGCCAGTGAGTTGGTAACGGAATTGATCCAGTTCCAAAATTCTAAGAAAAATCGTCTGACTCGTATGCAAGCAAGTGTCTTGATGGCTGGTATGATGTTGGATACTAAAAATTTCACCTCGCGAGTTACCAGTCGGACATTTGATGTTGCTAGCTATCTCAGAACGCGCGGAAGTGATAGTATTGCTATTCAGGAAATGTCTGCGACAGATTTTGAAGAATATCGTGAGGTCAATGAACTTATTTTACAGGGGCGTAAATTAGGTTCAGATGTACTCATAGCAGAGGCTAAGGACTCGAAATGCTATGACACAGTTGTTATTAGTAAGGCAGCAGATGCCATGTTAGCTATGTCAGGTATTGAAGCGAGTTTTGTTCTTGCGAAGAATACACAAGGATTTATCTCTATCTCAGCTCGAAGTCGTAGTAAATTGAATGTACAACGGATCATGGAAGAGCTGGGAGGTGGAGGCCACTTTAATTTAGCAGCAGCTCAAATTAAGGATTTAACTTTGTCAGAAGCAGGTGAAAAACTGACAGAAATTGTATTAAATGAAATAAAGGAAAAGGAGAAAGAAGAATGAAAGTAATCTTTTTAGCAGATGTCAAAGGAAAAGGTAAAAAAGGCGAAATTAAGGAAGTACCAACAGGGTATGCGCAAAACTTTCTTATCAAAAAGAATCTAGCCAAAGAAGCGACTGCTCAAGCTGTAGGTGAACTTCGTGGTAAACAAAAATCCGAAGAGAAAGCTCACGCTGAGATGATTTCAGAAGCAAAAGCAATTAAAGCCCAACTAGAAGCAGAAGAAACGGTTGTAGAATTCGTTGAAAAGGTTGGTCCAGATGGCCGTACCTTTGGTTCTATTACCAATAAGAAAATTGCAGAAGAATTGCAAAAGCAATTTGGAATTAAGATTGATAAACGTCATATTCAAGTACAAGCTCCGATTCGAGCAGTTGGATTGATTGATGTACCAGTGAAAATCTATCAAGATATCACAAGTGTAATCAATCTTCGTGTGAAAGAAGGATAAATTTACACCTTCTTGACAAGATTGTAAAAGGAAGGGAAGTCTGATGGCAGAAGTAGAAGAGTTACGAGTACAACCTCAAGATATCTTAGCTGAGCAATCCGTTTTAGGGGCTATCTTTATTGACGAGAGTAAGCTTGTTTTTGTGCGAGAATATATTGAGTCTCGGGACTTTTTTAAGTATGCCCATCGTTTGATTTTTCAAGCTATGGTCGATTTATCCGATCGTGGCGATGCTATAGATGCAACAACGGTTCGTACCATTCTTGATAATCAAGGTGATTTACATAATATTGGTGGCCTGTCTTACTTGGTTGAGATTGTCAATTCTGTGCCAACTTCTGCTAATGCGGAGTATTATGCCAAGATTGTTGCAGAGAAGGCCATGCTACGTCGATTAATCTCCAAGTTGACAGAGTCTGTCAATCAAGCTTACGAGGCTTCGCAACCAGCTGATGAAATCATTGCTCAGGCAGAAAAAGGACTGATTGATGTCAGTGAAAATGCAAATCGAAGTGGATTTAAGAACATTCGAGATGTATTGAATGTTAACTTTGGAAATCTGGAAGCTCGCTCTCAACAAACGACGGATATTACAGGTATTGCTACGGGCTATCGTGATTTGGATCATATGACGACTGGACTTCATGAGGAGGAGTTAATTATCCTAGCAGCTCGTCCAGCGGTTGGTAAGACAGCCTTTGCCTTGAATATTGCTCAGAACATTGGGACTAAGTTGGACAAGACGGTAGCTATCTTTTCGCTTGAAATGGGTGCGGAAAGTCTGGTAGACCGTATGTTAGCTGCAGAAGGTTTGGTGGAATCACATTCTATCCGTACAGGTCAATTGACCGATGAGGAGTGGCAAAAATATACCATTGCTCAAGGGAACCTAGCCAACGCGAGTATCTATATCGATGATACTCCAGGGATTCGGATCACGGAAATTCGTTCGCGCTCACGTAAACTGGCTCAAGAAACTGGAAATCTTGGTTTGATTTTGATTGACTATTTGCAGCTTATCACGGGAACTGGTCGAGAAAACCGTCAACAAGAGGTTTCAGAAATTTCACGTCAGTTGAAAATCCTAGCCAAGGAACTGAAGGTTCCAGTAATCGCTCTGAGTCAGTTGTCTCGTGGTGTAGAACAACGTCAGGATAAGAGACCAGTCTTGTCTGATATTCGGGAATCTGGGTCTATCGAGCAGGATGCGGATATCGTTGCCTTTCTTTATCGCGAAGATTACTATGAGCGTGGTGGTGAAGAAGAGGAAGGTATACCAAATAATAAGGTAGAAGTTATTATCGAGAAAAACCGTAGTGGAGCTCGTGGAACGGTGGAATTGATTTTCCAAAAAGAATACAATAAATTTTCAAGTATCTCAAAGAGGGAGGCATAAGATGTCAGATGCATTTACAGATGTAGCCAAGATGAAAAAAATCAAAGAAGAAATCAAGGCACATGAGGGACAAGTTGTTGAAATGACTTTGGAGAATGGCCGTAAGCGCCAAAAAAATAGATTGGGTAAGTTGATTGAGGTTTATCCATCCCTATTTATCGTGGAATTTGGGAACGTTGAAGGAGATAAACAAGCTAATGTTTACGTTGAATCCTTTACTTATTCAGATATCCTTACCGAAAAGAATTTGATTCATTATCTTGACTAAAGTGAGAAATTTTCTCACTTTTTCTTTTTTTTTCCGAATAGTTTAAGTGAAGGCAATCTTCGACTTATATTATTTTTCAAGGAGGATGAATGAAAATTTCACCATTTACAGTAACAGAGACAAGATTTTCTTTTAGAAAATCAGTTAAAAAGGTTGTTCCTTTTTTAGTAGTAGGATTGATGTTAGCAGCGGGTAATAGTGTATCTGCCTATTCGGGAGGAAATGGCTCGATTGCGCGTGGGGATGATTATCCTGTTTATTATAAAAATGGGAGCCAGGAGATTGATAAATGGCGGATGTATTCTCGTCAGTGTACTTCATTTGCAGCCTTTCGTTTGAGTAATGTCAATAGTTTTGAGATTCCAGTGGCTTATGGAAATGCGAATGAATGGGGCTATCGTGCTCGTCGTGAAGGATATCGTGTAGACAATACACCAGCTATTGGCTCCATTGCTTGGTCTACTGCAGGAACTTATGGTCATGTTGCTTGGGTGTCAAATGTAGTGGGCGATGAGATTGAGATTGAAGAATACAACTATGGAATAAGAGAATCTTATAACAAGCGCGTCGTGAAGGCCAATACTATGACTGGTTTTATTCATTTTAAAGATTTGGCTGGTGGCAGTATTGGAAATAGTCAATCCTCAACTTCAACAGGGGGAACACATTATTTTAAGGCTAAGGCTGCTATCAAAAATCAGCCTCTAGCTAGCGCAACTGCGATTGATTACTATTATCCTGGGGAGAATGTTCATTATGATCAAATTCTCGAAAAAGATGGATACAAGTGGTTGAGTTATACGGCTTATAATGGAAGTCGTCGCTATATCCAGCTAGAGAGTGTGACTTCTTCACAGAATTATCAGAATCAATCAGGAAATAGCTCTAGCTATGGATCCAATAGTAGTTCAACTGTTGGTTGGAAGAAAGTAAATGGTAGTTGGTATCATTTCAAATCAAATGGGTCTAAATCAACGGGATGGTTGAAAGACGGTTCTAGCTGGTATTATTTGAAATCATCTGGTGAAATGCAGACAGGATGGTTAAAGGAAAATGGAGTGTGGTATTATCTGGATAGTTCAGGAGCAATGAAAACAGGATGGTATCAAGTCTCTGGTAAGTGGTATTATTCTTACTCTTCAGGCGCATTAGCTGTCAATACGACGGTGGATGGCTATAGAGTAAATAGTGATGGAGAACGAGTATAGAAAATTGGAGTAGGAAAATTTCCTACTCTTTTCTGTAAGCAGTTTCCTTGACATTTTTTTTGTTTTGCGCTATCATATGTCCATATAATATATGGGAGTCTGTGTACAGTCTGAGAGGAAGCGTTAAGCTTCGACCGCACCTGATCTGGGTAATGCCAGCGTAGGGAACGATACTTAGTCTATTTTTGATCTTTTCCATATATGGTAAAGGTTTTTCTTTTTGTCAAAGGAAAACGAGAAGAGGAGGTTCTTATGAAAGCAAGCATCGCCTTGCAAATTTTACCCCTATCACAGGAGATTGATCGGATTGCTGTTATCGATCAAGTCATTGCTTATCTGCAATCTCAAGAAGTGACGATGGTGGTGACACCATTTGAAACGGTCTTGGAAGGGGAGTTTGATGAGCTTATGCGTATTCTCAAAGAAGCGCTAGAGGTGGCAGGGCAGGAAGCAGACAATGTCTTTGCCAATGTCAAAATAAATGTAGGAGAGATTTTAAGTATTGATGAGAAACTTGAAAAGTATACTGAGACGACATATTAGTCTGTTGGGCTTTCTAGGGGTCTTGTCCATCTGGCAGTTAGCAGGTTTTCTTAAACTTCTCCCCAAGTTTATCCTGCCGACACCTCTTGAAATTCTCCAGTCCTTTGTTCGTGATAGAGAATTTCTCTGGCACCATAGCTGGGCGACCTTGAGAGTGGCTTTGCTAGGTCTAATTTTGGGAGTCTTGATTGCCTGTCTCATGGCTGTGCTCATGGACAGTTTGACTTGGCTTAATGACCTGATTTACCCTATGATGGTGGTTGTTCAGACTATCCCGACCATTGCTATAGCTCCTATTCTGGTCTTGTGGCTAGGTTATGGGATTTTGCCAAAGATTGTCTTGATTATCTTGACGACAACCTTCCCTATCATCGTCAGTATTTTGGACGGCTTTAGGCATTGTGACAAGGATATGCTGACCTTGTTTAGTCTGATGCGGGCCAAGCCTTGGCAAATTCTTTGGCATTTTAAAATTCCAGTCAGTCTGCCTTATTTTTATGCAGGTCTGAGGGTCAGTGTCTCCTACGCCTTTATCACAACAGTGGTATCTGAGTGGTTGGGAGGCTTTGAGGGTCTTGGTGTTTATATGATTCAGTCCAAGAAACTGTTTCAGTATGATACCATGTTTGCTATTATTATTCTGGTATCGATTATCAGCCTTCTCGGTATGAAGTTGGTCGATATTAGTGAAAAATATGTTATTAAATGGAAACGTTCATAATAAAAAGGATGTTTCTGAAAAAGAAAAGAGGAAATTGAAATGAAGAAAACATGGAAAGTGTTTTTAACGCTTGTGACAGCTCTTGTAGCTGTTGTGCTTGTGGCCTGTGGTCAAGGAACTGCTTCTAAGGACAACAAAGAGGCAGAACTCAAGAAAATCGACTTTATCCTAGACTGGACACCAAATACCAACCACACAGGGCTTTATGTGGCTAAGGAAAAAGGCTATTTCAAAGAAGCTGGAGTGGATGTTGATTTGAAATTGCCACCAGAAGAAAGTTCTTCTGACTTGGTTATCAACGGAAAGGCACCATTTGCAGTGTATTTCCAAGACTACATGGCTAAAAAATTGGAAAAAGGGGCAGGAATTACTGCTGTTGCAGCTATCGTAGAGCACAATACATCAGGAATCATCTCTCGTAAATCTGACAATGTAGCTAGTCCAAAAGACTTGGTTGGTAAGAAATACGGGACATGGAATGACCCAACGGAACTTGCTATGTTGAAAACCTTGGTAGAATCACAAGGTGGAGACTTTGAGAAGGTAGAAAAAGTACCAAATAATGACTCAAACTCTATCACACCAATCGCTAATGGTGTCTTTGACACTGCTTGGATCTACTATGGATGGGATGGAATTCTTGCAAAATCTCAAGGTGTAGATGCTAACTTTATGTACTTGAAAGACTACGTTAAAGAATTTGACTACTACTCACCAGTTATCATCGCCAACAACGACTACCTCAAAGACAACAAAGAAGAAGCTCGCAAAGTTATCCAAGCCATCAAAAAAGGCTACCAATATGCTATGGAGCATCCAGAGGAAGCAGCTGATATCCTCATCAAAAATGCACCTGAACTAAAGGAAAAACGTGACTTTGTCATCGAATCTCAAAAATACTTGTCAAAAGAATACGCAAGCGACAAGGAAAAATGGGGGCAATTTGATGCAGCTCGTTGGAATGCCTTCTACAAATGGGATAAAGAAAATGGTATCCTTAAAGAAGACTTGACAGACAAAGGCTTTACCAACGAATTTGTGAAATAATGACAGAAATTAGACTAGAACACGTCAGTTATGCCTACAGTCAGGAGAAAATTTTAGAGGATATCAACCTGCAGGTAACTTCAGGTGAAGTGGTTTCTATCCTAGGCCCAAGTGGTGTTGGTAAGACTACGCTTTTCAACTTAATTGCGGGGATTTTAGAAGTCCAGTTAGGGCGAATTGTCCTTGATGGTGAAGAAAATCCCAAGGGGCGCGTGAGTTATATGTTGCAAAAGGATCTACTCTTGGAGCACAAGACCGTGCTTGGCAATATCATCCTGCCCCTCTTGATTCAAAAGGTGGATAAGGCAGAAGCTATTGCTCGCGCAGATGAAATTCTTGCGACCTTTCAGTTGACAGCTGTACGGGATAAGTATCCTCATGAACTCAGCGGTGGGATGCGCCAGCGTGTAGCCTTGCTTCGTACCTACCTTTTCGGGCACAAGCTCTTTCTCTTGGATGAGGCCTTTAGCGCTTTGGATGAGATGACCAAGATGGAACTCCATGCTTGGTATCTGGAGATTCATAAGCAGTTGCAACTGACAACATTGATTATCACGCATAGTATCGAGGAGGCCCTCAGTCTCAGCGACCGCATCTATATCTTGAAAAATCGCCCTGGGCAGATTGTTTCAGAAATTAAACTAGATTGGTCTGAAGATGAGGACAAAGAGGTTCAAAAGATTGCCTACAAACGTCAAATCTTGGCAGAATTGGGCTTAGATAAGTAGAAAATAGGGAGTTGGTGAAGATTATCCGTTACCAGCGCCCTTTTTCTTTTAAAAATGAGAAAATTTCGGTATAATAGTCAAAGATAGTCAAGGTTTAAAGAGAGAGGTGGGTTTGTAATGAGATTTAAAAATACATCGGATCATATTGAGGCCTACATCAAGGCGATTTTAGATCAATCTGGTATTGTGGAGTTGCAACGGAGTCAGTTAGCAGATACTTTTCAGGTCGTTCCTAGTCAGATCAACTATGTGATTAAGACACGCTTTACGGAAAGTAGAGGCTACTTGGTTGAAAGTAAGCGTGGTGGCGGAGGCTACATTCGTATAGGACGGATTGAGTTTTCTAGTCATCATGAAATGCTCCGCGATTTGCTTTACTCGATTGGTGAGCGGGTCAGTCAAGAAATTTATGAGGATATTCTGCAGCTTTTGGTTGAGCAGGAATTGATGACCAAGCAGGAGATGAATTTGCTAGTATCAGTAGCTTTGGATCGCGTTCTAGGAGAAGAAGCACCAGTCCTTCGAGCAAACATGCTACGACAGGTCATACAAGAGGTAGATAGAAAAGGGAAGTAAGATGAACTATTCAAAAGCGTTGAATGAATGTATCGAAAGTGCCTACATGGTTGCTGGCCATTTTGGAGCTCGTTATCTAGAGTCTTGGCATTTGTTGATTGCCATGTCCAATCACAGTTATAGTGTGGCAGGGGCGACTTTAAATGATTATCCATATGAGATGGACCGTTTAGAAGAGGTGGCTTTGGAACTGACTGAAACAGACTATAGCCAGGATGAAACTTTTACGGAATTGCCGTTTTCTCATCGTTTGCAGGTCCTTTTTGATGAAGCAGAATATGTGGCGTCAGTGGTCCATGCTAAGGTGCTGGGAACAGAGCATGTCCTCTATGCGATTTTGCATGATGGGAATGCCTTGGCGACTCGTATTTTGGAGAGGGCTGGTTTTTCTTATGAAGACAAGAAAAATCAGGTTAAGATTGCTGCACTTCGTCGAAATTTAGAAGAACGGGCAGGCTGGACTCGTGAAGACCTCAAGGCTTTACGCCAACGTCATCGTACAGTAGCTGACAAGCAAAATTCTATGGCTAATATGATGGGCATGCCGCAGACTCCGAGCGGTGGTCTCGAGGACTATACGCATGATTTGACAGAGCAAGCGCGCTCTGGCAAGTTAGAACCAGTCATCGGTCGGGACAAGGAAATCTCCCGTATGATTCAAATCTTGAGCCGGAAGACCAAGAACAATCCTGTCTTGGTTGGGGATGCTGGTGTCGGGAAAACTGCTCTGGCGCTTGGTCTTGCCCAGCGTATTGCTAGTGGTGATGTACCTGCGGAAATGGCTAAGATGCGCGTGTTGGAGCTTGATTTGATGAATGTCGTGGCAGGGACACGTTTCCGCGGTGACTTTGAAGAACGTATGAACAATATCATCAAGGATATTGAAGCAGATGGTCAAGTCATCCTCTTTATCGATGAACTCCACACTATCATGGGTTCTGGGAGCGGGATTGATTCAACTCTGGATGCGGCCAATATCTTGAAGCCAGCCTTGGCGCGTGGAACTTTGAGAACGGTTGGTGCCACCACTCAGGAAGAATACCAAAAACACATTGAAAAAGACGCAGCCCTTTCTCGTCGTTTTGCAAAAGTGACGATTGAAGAGCCAAGTGTGGCAGACAGCATGACCATTTTACAAGGCTTGAAGGCGACTTATGAGAAACATCACCGTGTGCAAATCACAGATGAAGCGGTTGAAACAGCCGTCAAGATGGCCCATCGTTACTTGACTAGTCGTCACTTGCCAGACTCTGCTATCGATCTCTTGGATGAGGCAGCAGCAACAGTGCAAAATAAGGCAAAGCATGTAAAAGCAGATGATTCTGGCTTGAGTCCAGCTGACAAGGCCTTGATGGATGGCAAGTGGAAACAGGCAGCTCAGCTAATCGCAAAAGAAGAGGAAGTGCCTGTCTATAAAGACTTGGTGACAGAGTCTGATATTTTGACCACCTTGAGTCGTTTGTCAGGTATTCCAGTCCAAAAACTGACTCAGACGGACGCTAAGAAATACCTTAACTTGGAAGCTGAATTGCATAAACGTGTCATCGGTCAAGATCAAGCAGTTTCAAGCATTAGCCGTGCGATTCGCCGCAATCAGTCAGGGATTCGCAGTCACAAGCGTCCGATTGGTTCCTTTATGTTCCTAGGACCGACGGGTGTCGGGAAGACCGAATTGGCCAAGGCTCTGGCAGAAGTTCTCTTTGATGATGAATCAGCTCTTATCCGCTTTGATATGAGTGAGTATATGGAGAAATTTGCAGCCAGCCGTCTTAATGGAGCTCCTCCGGGCTATGTAGGTTATGAAGAAGGTGGGGAGTTGACCGAGAAGGTTCGCAACAAGCCCTATTCTGTTCTCCTTTTTGACGAGGTAGAGAAGGCTCACCCAGATATCTTTAATGTCCTTTTGCAGGTTTTGGATGACGGTGTATTGACTGATAGTAAGGGACGCAAGGTCGACTTTTCAAATACCATTATCATCATGACATCAAACCTTGGTGCGACAGCCCTTCGGGATGACAAGACTGTCGGATTTGGGGCTAAGGATATTCGTTTTGACCAGGAAAATATGGAAAAACGCATGTTTGAAGAGTTGAAAAAGGCTTATAGACCGGAATTCATCAATCGTATTGATGAAAAGGTGGTCTTCCATAGTCTGTCTAGCGACCATATGCAGGAAGTGGTGAAGATTATGGTCAAACCTTTAATTGCAAGTTTGGCTGAACAAGGCATTGACTTGAAATTACAAGCTTCCGCACTGAAATTGTTGGCAAATCAAGGATATGACCCAGAGATGGGAGCTCGTCCACTTCGCAGAACCCTACAAACAGAAGTGGAAGACAAGTTGGCAGAACTTCTTCTTAAGGGAGATTTGGTGGCAGGTAGCACACTTAAGATTGGTGTCAAAGCAGGCCAGTTAAAATTTGATATTGTATAAAAAGCGAGGTCGGGAAAAGTTCCCGACCTCTTTGTTTACTGTCATGAGATAAAATTTCTCTTACGACTACTTTTATGGGTGGCTATCCTTCTTAGGATTACTCATCATGTGAGTAAAGAAGTCTTTGTATCTATACTTGAGATAGTTCTCATGTAAAAATAACAAAGCGATATAAACAATCAAAAAGATTGTAGTCAGATAGAAGACATCAAATGCAGTTCGCGCATAGTAAGTTGCTGATTGATAAGAGCCAATAGCTGCCACAATCAACCAAGGCAGATATTTGTAATACTTGTTTAGCATAAGAGTGCACCTCCTATATTCTATTTCAATGTTATTATATTCCTTTGCGCTTAAAGTTGCAAGCGATTACACAAAAACAAATTCAAATTTTTAATAGGAAAATCTCCTGTTTTTCTGTTTTATTACGAATAGAAGAGTAGGAGGAGTAAATGTATCTAAATTATGTGAGATTTTTAAAATAGTTTAGATAAATTGTTGACATATTTAAATCATAATGTTACAATTACATTACAAAAAGATTTCTTTATATTTCTAAAATATTACAAAGGAGTAGAAAAATGAAAAAGAAAACCTATATCAAATTGATGACAGCAACTGTATTGGCTTCTACCTTGCTATTAGGAGCTTGTGGAAATAAAAAGGAAACAACTCAAGCAAGCAGTTCCGCTAAGACAAGCCAATCATCAAGCTCTAAAGCAGCTTCTGCTAGCAAAGAAAGCAGGACTCAGAAGTCCTCAAGTTCAGCTTCATCTGAAAAGGCTAAGGCATCTACTGATCAATCTTCAGCAACTGCAACGCCATCACAAGCGGCACCTGCACCAGAGCAAAGACAGGGTCAAGAAGTGTCTAATCAACAGGCGGCTAGTCAACAAACTTCTGCTCAGACTCCTTCAACTCAACAAGCTCCTCAAGCCCAGTCTAACCAATCAAGCTATGATCCTACAACTGACCGCAAACTTCAAGACAAACAAGCAGAGCAAAATAAACGCTACAAGGGTGTTTTAACCATGGTAGATGGTGATTTTTCAGCTGCAGCGGGCAATTGGAAGGGAGCAAATGGCGAAACTATCACAGTTTCATCAGGTGGTCAATTTACAGTAGAATCTTCTGATGGAAAGAAAGAAAATTATTCTATCAAAGGCTATTCTTATACTCTTGATGATGGTAAGTATAATGCCAAAATCGGTGGAGGAAAAATCATCCAAATTACAACAGGAGCGGATGGTAAGGTTTCCAGTGTTGCTTTGAGTCAATAATAACCCTCAGTATTTGAATTTTTACAGTCAAAGAAAATCCGTCAGCTCAATAAGAGTTGACGGATTATTTTATACTTGTACTTGGGTTAAAAATTCTTCTGTAGTAAGAATTTGAGCAAACTCATCTTGTAGAGAAAGGAGATTAATCTCATGGATAGTCTCAGGAGAGATGGCCTGACCGTTTTTGTTAGATAGGGTAAAACTGGCAGTGGCATCTGCTAGTAAAGTGACTTCAAAACCAAGATTTGCTGCCATTCGTGTCGTAGTAGATACACAATGAGGCAGGGTCAAACCAACAACGACTAAATGACAAATCTGATTTGTTCGTAAATATGTTTCAAGATTTGTTCCAATAAAGGCGCTATTAACCGTTTTTTGAAAGACAGGTTCTGAAGCAACTGGTTCAAATCCACTTTTAAACTCCTGATTTTGTTTGTTATGAAATTGCGACTGGGGATTGTCAGATATGTGTTGAACATGTAAGACTGGAAGAGCGTGTTTACGAAAGTATGCCAGTACCCTCAATGCTTGTTGTTCAGCTTGAGGGTTGTTCCGTTCTCCCCAGATAGGGTTATCAAATGCTTTTTGCATATCGATAATCAGTAGAGCAGTATGAACCATTTTAAGCCTTATCCAACTGCAAGAGAGCCTCAATCTCTGCCAGAGTGCTAGCTTGTGAAATAGCTCCACGGAGTTTGGCAGCGCCAGATGTTCCACGGAGGTAGTGAGGAGCGAGGCCACGGAATTCACGAACTGCTACGTTTTCTCCTTTGAGGTTAATCAAGCGTTTCAAATGTTCGTAGGCGATTTTCATCTTGTCTTCAAAGGTCAAATCAGGTAGAATTTCTCCTGTTTCAAAGTAATGGTTGATTTGGTTGAAGAGGTAAGGATTTCCCATGGCAGCTCGGCCAATCATAACTGCATCAGCACCGACTTCTTCGATGCGTTGTTTGGCTTCTTGGACTGTACGGATGTCACCGTTGGCGATAAATGGAATCTTGGTCAGAGCTTGAGCTACGTCGTGCAAGGTCTCAAGGTCTGCATGACCTGTATACATTTGCTCACGGGTACGGCCATGCATGGCGAGGGCAGAAACACCTGCTGCTTCAGCAGCGAGGGCATTTTCAACTGCCAGAGATGGGTCGGCCCAGCCGGTACGCATTTTGACAGTAAGTGGAATATCAAGGACAGATTGGACCTTGTTGATAATAGAGTAGATCTTGTCTGGATCCTTGAGCCACATAGCGCCAGCTTCGTTCTTCACGATTTTATTAACTGGGCAGCCCATGTTGATATCCACGATATCGGTTTTGGTGTTTTCTTGGATGAATTCTGCTGCGCGTGCTAGGCTGTCTTCATCACTACCAAAAAGTTGGATAGAGACAGGGTTTTCGCCTTCATCGATATGAAGCATGTGCAGGGTTTTTTCGTTGTTGTATTGGATTCCCTTGTCAGAGACCATTTCCATGACAACGAGTCCAGCTCCGAGCTCTTTTGCAATAGTACGAAAGGCTGAGTTGGTCACGCCAGCCATAGGCGCTAAAACAGTACGATTGGGAATCTCAACATTGCCAATCATAAAAGGTGTATTAAGATTTGTCACGAATGAGTTCCTCCAGGTCGTTTTCATCAAAGTTATAGGTAGTTTGGCAGAATTGACAAGTGATTTCTGCTCCGTGGTCTTCCTCTTTCATTTCCTGTAAGTCTGAGCTTGGAAGGCTAGCAAGAGCGTTCATAAAGCGTTCATGGCTACAGTCACATTGGAAACGAATTTCCTCTTCAGAAAGACGCTTGTAGACCTCGTCACCGTAGATAGCCTTGAGGAGGGCTTCGATATGGTCTTCACTTTCGAGAAGGGTCGAGATAGCTGGCATTTCTTGGATGCGTTTTTCAAAGCGAGCAATCTCTTCTTCCTTGGCTCCCGGCAAGACTTGGACTAGGAAACCACCTGCAACCTTGACCTTGTCTTCTTCGTCCAAAAGGACATTGAGACCGACTGCTGAAGGTGTTTGTTGGCTTTCAGTCAGGTAAAAGGCAAGGTCTTCACCAATTTCTCCAGAGATAAGGGGAGTCATAGAGTTGTAAGGATTTCCAGTACCGTAGTCTGTGATAACGAGGAATTGACCATTTCCAACAAAAGGTCCAACTAGAACTTCACCAGTTGCAGTCTTTTTGATGTCAACACCAGGATTTTGAACGTAGCCTTTGACGTTCCCCTTGGTATCTGCGACGGTGATAATAGCACCTAGAGAGCTAGATCCCAATACCTTAACTGTTAGTTTGGTATTTCCTTTTTCATTGGCTGCGAGAATCTGGCTAGCGATAAGAGTTCGACCAAGCGCTACAGTTGAGCTAGCTTGGGTTTGGTGTTTTTCTTGAGCAGTGCGGACGGTTTCTGTGCTATCAAGGACAAAAGCACGAAAGGCTCCGCTTTCTGATATTGTTTTTATAATTTTATCCATAGCTACTATTTTAGCATAAAAATGCCCAAAGGGGGAGCCGTGTGTTTGCTGATTTTTAGGATAATGGACCAGGAAATCAGCATGAAAATAAAAAGAGAAACAGATTATTTCAGCATTTGTAAGATTTATGCTATGCTTAAGGTAGAAAATGAAAGGGGTAACAAATGTATTTAGGAGACTTGATGGAAAAGGCTGAATCTGGCCAATTTTCAATCCTTTCCTTTCTATTACAAGAGTCTCAGACGACTGTCAAGGCTGTAATGGAGGAAACAGGATTTTCAAAAGCAACCCTAACCAAATATGTCACCCTTCTCAATGACAAGGCTTTGGATAGTGGCTTAGAGCTGAATATTCACTTAGAAGATGAAAATCTGCGTCTATCGATCGGTGCAGCGACCAAGGGGAGAGATATCCGGAGCTTGTTTTTGGAGAATGCTGTTAAATACCAGATTTTGGTCTATCTTCTCTACCACCAACAGTTTTTAGCCCATCAGCTGGCTCAAGAATTGATGATTAGCGAGGCTACGCTTGGCCGCCACTTGGCTAGTTTAAATCAGATTTTGTCAGAATTTGATTTATCCATCCAAAATGGACGGTGGCGAGGTCCAGAGCATCAGATTCGCTATTTCTATTTCTGTCTTTTCCGCAAGGTTTGGTCGAGTCAGGAATGGGAAAGCCACATGCAGAAACCAGAGAGAAAACAGGAGATTGCCACTTTAGAAGAAATCTGCGGTGCAAGTTTGTCTTCGGGTCAGAAATTGGACTTGGTTCTCTGGGCTCATATCAGTCAACAGCGTCTTCGGGTTAATGCTTGTCAGTTCCAAGTGATAGAAGAGAAAATGCGAGGGTATTTTGACAATATTTTCTACCTTCGTTTGCTGAGAAAGGCTCCGTCCTTTTTTGCTGGACAACACCTTCCTCTAGGAACTGAGGATGGGGAGATGATGATTTTCTTCTCTTTCCTCCTATCTCATCGCATTCTTCCTCTTCATACTATGGAATATATCCTTGGTTTTGGAGGGCAGTTGGCCGATTTGCTGACACAGTTGATTCAAGAAATGAAGAAGGAGGAGTTGCTGGGTGATTATACAGAGGATCACGTTACCTATGAACTTAGTCAGCTTTGTGCTCAAGTCTATCTATATAAGGGTTATATCTTACAGGATCGCTACAAGTATCAGTTAGAGAATCGTCATCCTTATTTGCTGATGGAACATGATTTTAGGGGAACGGCAGAGGAGATTTTTCATGCTCTACCTGCCTTTCAACAGGGGACAGACCTAGATAAGAAGATTCTCTGGGAATGGCTCCAGTTAATCGAATATATGGCTGAAAACGGTGGCCAACATATGCGGATTGGTCTTGATTTGACATCTGGTTTTCTTGTCTTTTCAAGGATGGCAGCCATTTTAAAACGGTATTTGGAATACAATCGTTTTATCACCATTGAAGCCTATGACCGAACTCGGCATTATGATTTGCTGGTTACCAATAACCCGATTCATAAGAAGGAACAAACATCAGTTTATTATTTAAAAAATGACTTGGATTTGGAGGATTTGGCAGCGATTCGCCAGTTATTATTCACTTAAAAGGCTTGGTTGTTCCAGGTCTTTTTGTGAAATTCACACAATCTCCTCACATTTTTTTAAAAATTAAAAAAAGTTGATAAACAAGAAAGCGCTTTATTTTGTATACTAGTTACTGTAAAGAGGAGACATCCTCAAGATCTTTATCAGGAGGACAGCACATGTCACAAGAAAAATACATCATGGCCATTGACCAGGGAACTACAAGTTCTCGTGCCATTATTTTTAACAAAAAAGGAGAAAAGGTCAGCTCGAGTCAAAAAGAATTTACTCAGATTTTTCCTCAAGCAGGTTGGGTAGAGCACAATGCCAATGAAATTTGGAACTCTGTTCAGTCAGTTATTGCTGGAGCTTTCATCGAAAGTGGTGTCAAGCCAAATCAAATCGAAGCAATCGGGATTACCAACCAGCGTGAAACAACGGTTGTCTGGGATAAGAAAACAGGGCTCCCTATCTACAATGCTATCGTTTGGCAATCACGTCAGACAGCTCCTCTGGCTGAGCAACTAAAAAGCCAAGGTTATGTGGAAAAATTCCATGAAAAGACTGGTTTGATCATCGATGCTTACTTCTCTGCTACCAAGGTTCGTTGGATTTTAGACCATGTAGAAGGCGCTCAAGAGCGAGCAGAAAAAGGGGAATTGCTCTTTGGTACCATCGATACTTGGTTGGTTTGGAAATTGACTGACGGTGCGGCTCACGTGACGGACTACTCAAATGCAGCTCGTACCATGCTTTATAACATTAAAGAACTTAAATGGGATGATGAGATTTTGGAAATCCTCAACATTCCAAAGGCTATGCTTCCGGAAGTTCGTTCTAACTCTGAAATCTACGGTAAGACAGCCCCATTCCATTTCTATGGTGGAGAAGTTCCAATCTCAGGTATGGCTGGGGACCAACAAGCAGCCCTCTTTGGACAGTTGGCATTTGAACCTGGTATGGTTAAAAATACTTATGGAACAGGTTCTTTCATCATCATGAATACTGGTGAAGAGATGCAGTTGTCTGAAAACAACCTATTGACAACCATTGGTTACGGAATTAACGGCAAGGTTTACTATGCCTTGGAAGGTTCTATCTTCATTGCAGGAAGTGCTATTCAGTGGCTTCGTGACGGTCTTCGAATGGTTGAAAATTCACCAGAATCTGAAAAATACGCTCGTGATTCTCACAACAATGATGAAGTTTATGTCGTTCCAGCCTTTACAGGTCTAGGTGCTCCATACTGGAACCAAAACGCTCGCGGTTCTGTCTTTGGCTTAACTCGTGGAACAAGTAAAGAAGACTTTATCAAGGCGACTTTGCAATCTATTGCTTATCAAGTACGTGACATCATCGACACCATGCAAGTGGATGCTCAGACAGCTATCCAAGTCTTGAAAGTAGACGGTGGTGCAGCTATGAACAATTTCCTCATGCAGTTCCAAGCTGACATTTTGGGAATCGATATCGCACGCGCCAAAAACTTGGAAACAACAGCCCTAGGAGCAGCCTTCCTAGCAGGTTTGTCAGTAGGTTATTGGAAAGACTTGGATGAGTTGAAACTCTTGAACGAGACAGGAGAGCTCTTCGAGCCATCTATGAACGAATCTCGCAAGGAACAACTCTACAAGGGCTGGAAGAAGGCTGTAAAAGCAACGCAAGTCTTTGCGGAAATCGATGACTAATACTCAATGAAAATCAAAGAGCAAACTAGGAAGCTAGCCGCAGGTTGCTCAAAGCACTGCTTTGAGGTTGTAAATGAAACTGACGAAGTCAGTAACCATACATTCGGCAAGGCGACGCTGACGTGGTTTGAAGAGATTTTCGAAGAGTATAATACTGGAAGAATAAAGCGACTTAGTTAGAAAGTGTGTAAATATGGAATTTTCAAAGAAAACACGTGAATTATCAATTCAAAAAATGCAGGAACGTACCTTGGACCTCTTGATTATCGGTGGAGGAATCACAGGGGCTGGTGTAGCCTTGCAGGCAGCGGCTAGCGGTCTTGAGACTGGTTTGATTGAAATGCAGGACTTCGCAGAAGGAACATCCAGCCGTTCAACAAAATTGGTTCACGGAGGTCTTCGCTACCTCAAACAATTTGACGTAGAAGTAGTCTCAGATACTGTTTCAGAACGTGCAGTGGTTCAACAAATCGCTCCACACATTCCAAAACCAGACCCAATGCTCTTACCAGTTTACGATGAAGATGGAGCGACCTTTAGCCTCTTCCGTCTTAAAGTAGCTATGGACTTGTATGACCTTTTGGCAGGAGTTAACAACACCCCAGCTGCTAACAAGGTTTTGAGTAAGGAAGAAGTCTTGGAACGCCAGCCAAACTTGAAGAAAGAAGGCTTGGTAGGAGGTGGGGTTTACCTTGACTTCCGTAACAACGATGCGCGTCTCGTGATTGAAAATATCAAACGTGCCAACCAAGACGGTGCCCTCATTGCTAACCACGTGAAGGCAGAAGGCTTCCTCTTTGACGAAAGTGGCAAGATTACAGGTGTTGTAGCTCGTGATCTCTTGACAGACCAAGTCTTTGAAATCAAGGCCCGTCTGGTGATTAACACAACAGGTCCTTGGAGTGATAAAGTACGTAACTTGTCTAATAAGGGAACACAATTCTCACAAATGCGTCCAACCAAGGGAGTTCACTTGGTAGTGGATTCAAGCAAGATCAAGGTTTCACAGCCGGTTTACTTTGATACAGGTTTGGGTGATGGCCGTATGGTCTTTGTTCTCCCACGTGAAAACAAGACCTACTTTGGTACAACGGATACAGACTACACAGGTGATTTGGAACATCCAAAAGTGACTCAGGAAGATGTGGATTACCTACTTGGCATTGTTAACAACCGCTTCCCAGAAGCTAACATTACTATCGATGATATCGAAAGCAGCTGGGCAGGTCTTCGTCCATTGATCGCAGGCAATAGCGCTTCTGACTACAATGGCGGAAATAACGGAACTATCAGTGATGAAAGCTTTAACAACTTGATCGCGACTGTCGAATCTTATCTCTCTAAAGAAAAAACGCGTGAAGATGTTGAGTCTGCTGTCAGCAAGCTTGAAAGCAGCACATCTGAGAAACATTTGGACCCATCTGCAGTTTCTCGTGGTTCGAGCTTGGATCGTGATGACAATGGCCTTTTGACCCTTGCTGGTGGTAAAATCACAGACTACCGTAAGATGGCTGAAGGAGCTATGGAGCGCGTGGTTGACATCCTCAAAGCAGAATTTGACCGTAGCTTTAAACTTATCAACTCTAAGACTTACCCTGTTTCAGGTGGGGAATTGAACCCAGCAAATGTTGATTCAGAAATCGAAGCCTTTGCGCAACTTGGAGTGTCACGTGGATTGGATAGCAAGGAAGCTCACTATCTCGCAAATCTCTATGGTTCAAATGTACCGAAAGTCTTTGCCCTTGCTCATAGTTTAGAACAAGCACCAGGACTCAGCTTGGCAGATACTTTATCACTTCACTATGCAATGCGCAATGAGTTGGCTCTTAGCCCAGTTGACTTCCTCCTTCGTCGTACCAACCACATGCTCTTTATGCGTGATAGTTTGGATAGCATCGTTGAGCCAGTTTTAGATGAAATGGGACGATTCTATGACTGGACAGAAGACGAGAAAGCAACTTACCGTGCGGATGTTGAAGCAGCCCTTGCTAACAACGATCTAGCGGAATTGAAAAATTAAGAAAAACTAGAAGAGAGGGAGACAAGCCTTCCTTGCCTTCCCTCTCCTTCTTTAAAATGGAGACAACGATATGATGAAAGAATTATTTGGAGAATTTTTGGGGACTTTAATCCTGATTCTTCTAGGAAATGGTGTTGTTGCAGGTGTGGTTCTTCCTAAAACCAAGAGCAACAATGCAGGTTGGATTGTGATTACTATGGGTTGGGGAATTGCTGTAGCCGTTGCGGCTTTTGTATCTGGCACGCTCAGCCCAGCCCACCTAAATCCAGCTGTAACGTTTGCGATGGCCTTAAAAGGAACGCTCTCTTGGGCTTCCGTTTTCCCATACATCCTAGCTCAGTTCGCAGGGGCTATGCTGGGTCAGATTTTGGTTTGGTTGCAATTCAAACCGCATTATGAGGCAGAAGAAAATGCAGGCAATATCCTGGCAACCTTCAGTACTGGACCAGCTATAAAAGATACTGTATCAAACTTGATTAGTGAAATCCTAGGAACTTTTGTATTGGTATTAACAATCTTTGCTTTGGGACTTTATGACCTTCAAGCAGGAATCGGAACCTTCGCAGTGGGAACTTTGATTGTCGGTATCGTTCTATCACTAGGTGGAACAACAGGTTGTGCCTTGAACCCTGCGCGTGACCTTGGACCTCGTATCATGCATAGCATCTTGCCAATTTCAAACAAGGGAGACGGAGATTGGTCTTACGCTTGGATTCCAGTTGTGGGACCTGTTATCGGTGCAGCCTTGGCCGTGCTTGTATTCTCACTTTTCTAATTTAGAAAATAGAGCTTGAGATGAGTATCTCAGGCTTTTTTAAAATATACATAGAAAAACCGCATAATCCTTAAAATAAGCTGAAATCTAGTGAAAATGTACGGCAAACAATTGAAAAATTACCCTATAAAGTGGTACAATGGTAGAAAAATACTATAGTAAGAGTTCGTCTTATTTAGCAAAAATTACAGAAATGAATGGTTTTTCTTGATGAAACAAAGAAAAGAATTGTACCTTTTTCTTGGTCGGACAGCCTTGTATTTTCTTATCTTTCTAGGGCTGCTTTACTTTTTTAGCTATCTTGGTCAGGGTCAAGGAAGCTTTATCTATAATGAATTTTAACTTGAAGGAGAATTCCTATTGTGTCAAATAAACCAATAGTAGATATGATTGAAACCATTGAGCATTTTGCTCAGACACAGCCTACCTATCCTGTTTACAATGTTTTGGGGCAGGAACACACTTATGGAGATTTAAAGGCTGATTCGGATAGTTTAGCTGCAGCCATTGATCAACTAGACTTGCCAGAGAAGTCTCCTGTGGTTGTGTTTGGTGGCCAAGAATATGAAATGTTGGCAACTTTTGTAGCCTTGACTAAGTCAGGACATGCCTATATTCCAATTGATAGCCATTCGGCCTTGGAGCGAGTTTCAGCTATTTTAGAAGTAGCAGAGCCAAGCTTGATTATTGCCATCTCAGACTTTCCATTGGAGCAGGTTTCTACGCCAATGATGAATCTAGCTCAGGTGCAAGAAGCCTTTGCTCAAGGGACTAGCTATGAGATCACGCATCCAGTCAAGGGTGATGATAACTACTACATCATCTTTACTTCTGGTACGACTGGTAAGCCAAAGGGAGTACAGATTTCCCATGATAACCTCCTCAGCTTTACCAATTGGATGATTACGGACAAGGAATTTGCGACGCCAAGTCGTTCGCAAATGCTGGCTCAGCCACCTTATTCTTTTGACTTGTCTGTCATGTACTGGGCGCCGACCTTGGCACTGGGTGGTACGCTCTTCGCTCTTCCTTCAGCTATTACTCAGGACTTTAAGCAACTCTTTGCGACCATCTTTTCATTGCCAATCGCTATCTGGACATCAACCCCTTCTTTTGCGGATATGGCCATGTTGTCAGAAGACTTTAATAGTGAGAAAATGCCTGGAATCACGCATTTCTACTTTGATGGCGAAGAATTGACGGTTAAAACGGCTCAAAAACTGCGCGAGCGTTTCCCAAATGCCCGTATTATCAATGCTTACGGCCCAACAGAAGCGACAGTAGCCCTGTCAGCAGTTGCTGTGACAGACGAGATGTTAGCGACTCTCAAACGCCTACCAATCGGCTATACCAAGGCTGATTCTCCAACCTTTATCATTGACGAGGACGGCAAGAAACTGCCAAATGGTGAACAGGGAGAAATCATTGTTTCTGGACCAGCCGTTTCAAAAGGTTATATGAACAATCCTGAAAAAACGGCAGAAGCCTTCTTTGAGTTTGAAGGTCTGCCAGCCTACCATACAGGAGATGTGGGAACTATGACAGATGAAGGCTTGCTTCTCTACGGCGGACGCATGGACTTCCAGATTAAGTTTAACGGTTACCGCATTGAGTTAGAAGATGTCTCTCAAAACCTCAATAAGTCTCGCTTTATCGAGTCTGCTGTAGCTGTGCCACGTTATAACAAGGACCACAAGGTACAAAATCTGCTGGCCTATGTCATCTTAAAAGACGGTGTGCGTGAGCAGTTTGAGCGAGATATTGATATTACCAAGGCTATCAAGGAAGATTTAACAGATATCATGATGTCCTACATGATGCCGTCTAAATTCCTTTACCGAGACAGTTTGCCACTGACTCCAAATGGAAAGATTGACATCAAAGGATTGATTAACGAGGTGAATCAGAGATGATGGAGTTCTTTCAACAGCTTCCTCATTTAGAGCCATACGGCAATCCTCAGTATTTTGTCTATGTGATTGCTGCAACCTTGCCTATCTTTATCGGTCTCTTTTTCAAGAAACGCTTTGCCTGGTATGAAGTGCTGGTTAGTCTTTTCTTTATCGTCACCATGTTGGTAGGTGGGAAGACCAATCAATTGGCTGCCTTGGGTATTTACCTTTGCTGGGAGATATTGCTCCTGCTTTTCTACAAGCACTATCGAAAAAGTAAGGATGACAAGTGGGTTTTCTACCTAGTTAGTTTTCTGTCCCTTCTCCCGATTATCTTTGTCAAGGTGCAGCCGGCTATCAATGGAACGCAGTCTTTGCTTGGATTTTTGGGAATTTCTTACCTGACTTTTCGTTCGTTTGGGATTATCATCGAGCTGAGAGATGGGGTGATTAAAGATTTTACCCTCTGGGAATTTCTCCGTTTCCTTCTCTTTATGCCGACTTTCTCGAGTGGTCCAATTGATCGCTTTAAGCGATTTAATGAAAATTATCAGACCATTCCTGAGCCGGATGAGTTGATGGATATGCTGGATGAATCTGTTCGCTATATCATGTGGGGCTTTTTGTATAAGTTTATCCTGGCTCATGTTTTAGGAGAGACCTTGTTGCCTCCTCTGAAGAATCTAGCCTTGCAGTCAGGTGGTTTCTTTAATCTCTATGCTTTAGCGGTCATGTATACCTTTGGTCTTGAGCTCTTCTTTGACTTTGCAGGTTACTCTATGTTCGCCTTAGCCATCTCAAACTTGATGGGAATCCGTAGCCCCATCAACTTTAACAAGCCCTTTTTATCAAGGGATTTGAAGGAATTTTGGAATCGTTGGCACATGAGTCTCTCTTTCTGGTTCCGTGACTTTGTCTTTATGCGAATGGTCATGGTATTGACCAGAAAGAAGGTCTTTAAGAATCGCAATGTAACCTCAAGTGTGGCCTATATTGTAAATATGCTGATTATGGGATTTTGGCACGGTGTGACCTGGTACTACATCGCTTATGGACTCTTTCATGGATTAGGTTTGGTCATCAATGACGCTTGGATTCGCAAGAAAAAAACGCTTAATAAGGAACGGAAAAAAGCAGGGAAGACTGCTCTACCTGAGAATCGCTGGATTCAGTTGCTTGGCATGGTTGTTACCTTCCATGTCGTCATGCTGTCATTCTTGATCTTTTCTGGATTTTTGAATGATTTATGGTTTAAAAAATAAAGGAAATAAAATATGGATATCAAATCAGAAGTTATCGAAATTATTGATGAGTTGTTTATGGAAGATGTTTCTGACATGATGGATGAAGATCTTTTTGATGCAGGTGTCTTGGATAGTATGGGCACGGTTGAATTAATTGTGGAGATTGAAAACCGTTTTGACATTCGTGTTCCTGTAACAGAGTTTGGTCGTGATGACTGGAATACAGCTAATAAAATTATAGCTGGCATTGTGGAGCTACAAAATGCTTAAACGCTTATGGATGATCTTCGGACCTGTCTTGATAGCTGGTTTGTTGGTTTTTCTACTCATTTTCTTTTATCCTACTAGTAAAAGTTATAATTTATCAGAAGAAAAACGATATGCAGCAGCGATTAGTACACAAAGTTTTAGAGAAAGATTTCAGAAAGTGAGAGCTTTTTCGGATCCAAGTCTACGATTCATTCCCTTTTTTGGTTCTAGTGAGTGGATTCGATTTGATAGTATGCATCCAGCTGTTTTAGCGGAGAAATACAATCGTTCGTATAGGCCCTATTTTTTAGGACAAGCAGGAGCAGCTTCTTTAAATCAGTACTTTGGTATGCAGCAAATATTGCCAGAGCTAGAAAATAAACAAGCTGTTTTTGTTATTTCTCCTCAGTGGTTTACAGAAACGGAGTATGAACCTGCAGTTTTTCGTAGGTATTTTAACACGGATCAATTGGGTGCTTTTTTGGAAAATCAATCTGGAGATGTGTCAAGTCGTTACGCTGCTACACGTTTAATGAAAAAGTATCCTAATGTAGTATTGGGAGATATAGTCAGAAAAATAACCGAGGGTGAGCAACTTTCAGAAATAGATAAGACACTCATAGATACATTAGCACGATTCAACGAAAAACAATCATTTCTATTTGGACAAGTGTCAGTGAATGATGGAGAAAAATATAGAGATCGTGTAGAGAAATATTTAAAAGACTTACCAGATAAGTTTTCCTACGATGCATTGAGAGAAATCGCTGTAAAAGATGCTGAAGCAAATACCACGAATAATGATATGGGGATGGACAATCATTTCTATGATACGCAAGTAAAGAAAGATTTAAAAAAGTGGAAGGATTATCAGAAAAATTATAATTTTCTAAAATCATCTGAATATAATGACTTGCAATTAGTCTTAAATCAATTTGCTAATTCAAAAGTGAATGTATTGTTTGTGATTCAACCGGTTAATAAAAAATGGATGGATTATACAGGATTAAATCAAGATATGTATCAACATGCAGTTGAAAAGATTCGTTACCAATTAGAAAGTCAAGGTTTTACCAATATAGCAGATTTTTCAAAAAATGGTGCTGAACCTTATTTTGTAAAAGATACAATTCATATTGGTTGGTTAGGTTGGTTGGCTTTTGATAAGGCCGTTGATCCTTTCCTTTCCAATCCCACCCCAGCTCCGACTTACCATCTGAATGAGCGCTTCTTCAGCAAAGATTGGGCGACTTACGATGGAGATGTCAAGGAATTTCAATAGATAGATTTAAAGGACACTCTAGAGCTCAGATTGCGTATCTGATTTCTAGAGTTTTTTTATTTCATTTTACATCGTTTTAAATATTTTCGTTTTCTTTATTAAAAGAATTATCAGAAACTAGAAATCTAAGGTTTGTTGGAGTTGTGTATCTAGTATTAATTTGACTGTTCTTCTGTTGGATAGTGGTCACATCATATGCTATAATTTTAGGTAATAGATGTTTAGATTCAAATGAATACATTGGTAAGAATTTGATAAGGAGTTAAATTTGAAAAATATAATATTTTGTACCTCCCCTTTTCAAGTGTTAGTTGCAAAAGAGGTAGTTAAAGCTGTTTCAGAAGATTTTATTGGGATTTATCTAAAAATGTCAGATGATAAGCGACAGTCTATTTATGCTGAGAAGATGCAAGATTTCTGTGAGGAAGTTCTTGTACTTGAAGGAAGAAATGTTTTTGAAAGGATTCATGCTTTTTTACAAGATAAAGAGATTACTAACTTATATTTGGCCAGTTTAGATAATCCTGTCGCTCTCAATACTTTTAATCCTGACAGTATGAACTTGTATACTTTTGATGATGGTAGTACTTCAGTTGTTCCGCTTAATATGTATACGCAAAATCTAGATAGGCTTATAGAACATACAAATTTCACCTTGAGTGATATCATGTCTTATTCAAAGAAACATTATACAGTATTTAAAGAGTGCATTCTTTTCCCGAAAGAAAAGCAGGAAATCTTGAACTTTTCGACAGAGCCTAAAGGGTTCCAGAGAGCTAAAAATGGCAAGAAGATTACTGTGTTTTTAGGTCAAGCGCTCGGTTCTCCTTTTGATTTGGGAGATATTGAACTAAGCAAGCGATTGACAGGAAAAATACTTTCTGGACTCGATTCTGTCAGATACTATCCTCATCCGAGAGTAGGATTAGATTTAAACACAGCTGACAAAGTGGAATCTGATTTGTGTTTTGAAGAAGAAATCTATCTTTTGTTAGAAAAGTATGAGTTTGTTGATGTACATGGCTTTTATTCAACTTCTCTTTTGTTGATAAAAGATATCGAAGGTGTCTCTGTGCATGGCTATCGTACCTTCTTAACAACACATGAATCAGATGCCTTTGCAAGGTTAGGTGTTCCTTATCACACTTTATCCCTATCTGATACTTGTGTTGATATTATTATGCCAGTCTATAATGGGGCAACGACCGTCGGTCAGACCATTGACTCTATTTTAAATCAAACTCATGAAAATTTTCGATTATTCATTATCGATGATGGTTCGACAGATCATACTGAGGAGGTTTGTCAAGCTTATCTAGCGGACCAACGTATCCAGTATGTGAAAAACAGCCATCAAGGGATTTCAAAAAGTTTGAATGATGGGGTAAGGATATCCCAAACGGATTATGTGGCAAGGCAAGATTCAGATGATATTTGGATGCCTTGGCATCTAGATCTTCTATTGCATGAATTGGAAACGAATCCTCAATTGGATATTATTGGAGCTAAAGTCATTGTAGAGGAAGATGAGATAACGAATAAAATAAAGCGAAATAATTATAATCATTTATTTGGAGAACAGTTATGGCTAGAGCTTGCCTATAGAAATGTATTTAATCATTCAACAGTTATTTTTAAGCGTGCCGCCTATGAGGAAGCAGGGGGGTATGATGAGCACTGTGATGGGTTTGAAGACTGGCATTTGTGGTCTCGTATGGTGACAAAGGATAATGCCTTGGTTTTAAATATCGTGACGACCTGTTATCGTCTGTCAGAGAGACATAAACGAGGTATGGCCTTCCGTGCAAGATTGGCTAGAAGTCGTGGTTTGAGATTAGAAGATGTTTTAGAATAGATAATGGTGAAAGTATTTACAATCAAAGAAGGAGTTCCTGTAAGCTCTTATGGTTTTGAAAGAAGTCAATTGGCTCGTCAAGAAATTTTTAAAAGTTTGCAAGTAGAACAAGAGCTTGTTTTAACAAATTTAGAAAATTTTGTTCCAAATTTTGTGGAAACACTAGAAAATCTCGGATTTGAGAATTTTTATCATGTGATTTTTGAACAATCTGACTTGGCTAGAAACAAACCGAGTGTCAAAAAAGATTTTTTAGATGAATTAAAGGATGTCCATAAAATAGAGTACACGAAAGAAGGATATGTAGGTCTTGTTTACTATCAAGCAGGATATGTTGAATGTTATACCTCTCAACTACTCTATCGCTATGATTATCTAGAGAAACAGTTTACTCTTTATGATAGTAAAGGAGAACTACTGAAGGGTGATGTGAGCGAAAATTATCACCGCTATCACAATCTAAGGAGTGGTGAGACCTATACTCAATGGCAATTGGTGAATCTTTATTTGGCAGAACATTCAAGTCAAGAAGATAGATTTGTCATTGATATGATCAATGAGTATCCACTGCAGTTAAGGAAATTTTTCCAAAATACGGGAAGAAAGCTATTTGCTTACACTCATTATAATATTCTCGATCCTATGATGAAGTTTGTGTTACAAACCTGGTGTAGGAATATAGTAGCTAGTCCTGTTTTAGAGCAGATGTTAGGTAAAGAGAAGGTTCAGTTTTTACCCCCGATGTTTGTGGATAGAGTTTTGGAAAAAGAATATACAAGAGTCACCGATTGGTGTATTGTTGGGAATATGACCTTTATTAAACGTTGTGCATGGGCAATTGAGGCTTTTAGGCAAGTTCCTGATAGCCAGTTAACAATTTATGGGAATTTACCTGATGGCTATAAAAAAGAAGATTTACCGCCTAATGTGCATTATGCAGGTTTTCTGGAAAAAGTTCCTTATGAAAAGCACCAAGGTTATATCTCTTGCTCAATGAGTGAATGTTTTGCGAATGCGGCTGTGGAAGCTTCTTCTATGGGCTTGGTTTGCCTCTTGTCAGATACAGATTTGGCACATAGATATTATGCGAGTAGAGATATAAATATTAAACGATTTAAAGATGTTGGAGAATTAATTATCTTAGTGAAGGCTCATCAAAAAGAAGGAGATTATCCCTCTTCAACATTCTCAAAAGACTATCAAAAATTTGATATTTTAGAGTTATATAAGCGTGTATTATTCATATAAAGTGATATAATAGATAGTATGATTATGGAAACAGTTTCATAATTCATAGTTTGGTACTTAATAGTATTCAGGTCTTAATTTTAGGAAGGTGCAGTTTTATGTTTGCAAAAGATAAGCGAGAGAAATTTTCTCTTCGTAAGTACAAAGATGGTCGAACTGATTCTAAGTTAATCGGGGCAACGATTTTGGCCACAGGTGTGGCTTTAGCTGTTGGTGCAAGTCCAGTAGCTGCTGCTGTTACATCTAATGGTGGTGATAGTGTAACTTTAGTGAGTGATACATCGAAAGTAGCTTCGACAGAAGCCACAACGTTTACTGATGACAGTGATGCGTCTAAAACTGTAAAAGTTGATGCGGTATTAGCTAAAGATACGCCAGAACCAACAAAAGCTAACAGCAATACAGGCGACGTTGATGGTAATGACACATTAAACTTTAAATCAGAAGCAACGGTCAATTACAAGCTTGATTCTGATAAGTCAGACTTAAAACCTGCAGAAACAGTGGAAGCTGGAACTGGTACAGTGACAACTCCTTACGATAAAAAAGGTCTTGCTTACGATACAGATGGTAAAGATTACCGTGAATCAACAGTTGCTAAAACTGGGGATGCTGTTACTGAAGCTACTGGTAAGAAAGATACTGTAGAAGCGAACAACAAAGTTTACGAGTATGTTCGATCTGAAGTCGAAAACGCAGATAAACTGACTTATGACAAAACGAAATTCAACGATATTGAAGCCAGAGTTTCTCCAGAAGGAATGCATAACAAGCTAGGTGAGATTGACTACACTAAAACAAAAGGGAAGGTCTATCTAGTCGAAGAAACTGCAGATGGAAAATATGGTAAGTATGTTGTAGCAGAAAACGGAGTATCTAGTGATGAAGAAGCAGCTACTGCATGGAAAAAATGGTCAAGCAGATGCTAAAGATTTCACGAAAGAAAATGTAACTCTTGAAGAAGGAGATACAGTTCTTGTTCTTGATAAAGATACGTACGCTATTGGAGCAGGTAAAGAAGTTAAGGTAACTAAAAAAGGTATTGTTACTTATGAAACTGTTAATTCACGTACAGATACGTACGTTTTAGCTAAAAATGACTACAATTCTTATCGTACAGAAGATTATTCTAATGATGTAGGCGACTATGCTAAGTATAGAAGACCAGGTGCGGATGGGATTTTTGGAACAGCTGATGATATTGTTGAAGCACCGCGCTCGAATCCAACCTATGGGTTTGCGGGAATTGAAAACTTCAATGGACCACATGTCTATAATCCAGAAACAAGAGAAGAATACGCTCCAGGAAAAATAGATGCAGCCCACTCTTCATTAAAAGATGTTTTGAAAAACTATGCCCTAGCTAATTACAAAGCCTTAGATTATTTAGAAAAAGTGGCTGTAGGAGAAGAGAACAAGGCGAAAGTCCAAGCAGCTAGAACACGTTTGGATAATCATCTGAAAGAATTAGAAGATAAAATCCAAGATGGAACGGTTGAAATTGGATTATTAGAAAAGAAATCTGGAACTACTGGAACTCTTGTAGAGCATGCTCCGCTTGATGATAATTTATTCCCACAAGAGACAAAGTTAAGTGAGTATTTAAAATTTTTACCTGATACATTAGGTCGTTTAAGTTTCACAAATGTAACTACAAAAACAGAGGATACAGCTGGAGTACATAAAAAAATTACAACAACAACAGAGTATTCTTTTGAACCAGAAAATTCTGATGCTAATATTCAAGGACATAGTGAAGTTGTTACAGAGGAATATCCTATTTATAATGGCATACCTGAAGTAGATTTTACTGAAGATCCTAAGACAGAAGAAAAAACTACAAGCACAATACTCAAAAAAGGAACCATTACAATCTCTCAAGACGGTAAGATTACAGTATCAGGAGATAGTATAGTCGATGATGATTTTAATACTGCAGCTTCAAGAATCGGGGAAAATAAATATATTATCACAGGAACAGTAGGTGAAAGAACTCAGGTAACAACAACCCCTACAACAGAGTACAATACAAAAGAAATCATCACACCAGTACGTGCTTACAAAGTAATGGGTGATGCAAAACCAGTAGTTACTCACTACTACAAATTGAAGATTACAAAAGAAGAAGCAGGAACTGCAACAGCTACTAAACAAGGTAGTGTCGTTATCAAGTACGTAACTACTGATGGAAAACAATTAAAATCAGAAACTGACAAAGATAATGTTACATTAGAAACAAAAACTGTTGTAAGCCGTTATTCAGGTGAAACAAAAGTTGATGAACGAGAAGATAAAGCAACTGTAGAACAAAACTACGATACAACTCCAAAACAATATCCAACATTAGTAGATCCTGATACTGGATTTACTTATGAGTATGTAGGTTTAAAACAAGGTTCTCCAGCAGCTAGTGGTAAAGTAGTAGAAGGAACAACAGAAGTTGTTTACGAATACCGTCTAGTAAGTGAAGAAGAAAAAACACCGTCTAAATCAGAAGTTACAAAAACAGGTTCTGTAGATGTAAAACACGTTGTGATCAACGAAGATGGAAGCCTAAAAACATTAAAAGAAACAGAAGTAGTGAAAGACAATGTTCCTCTAGAGTATGAAGACACTTATGTAACTTACTCAAAAGGTGTGAAAGTATCTGAACGTAAAGAAAAACGCAAAGTTACAGAAACATATGACACTACTGATAAACAATACCCAACTCTAAAAGACGAAGCTACAGGATTAGTTTACAAATATGTAGGACGAACATCTGACTCAGCTCCAGTAACAGGAGACGTAACTGAAGGTGAAAAACACGTTATCTACAGCTATGTGTTAGATAAAAAAGAAGATGCAACACCGACAGTAACTGAAACTAAAGGATCAGTAGTTGTTAAGTACGTTGATGCTGATGGTAATGAAATCAAAGATCCAGAGACTGTAGTGACGGATGCAGTTGTTAAAACAACGAAAACATACGCTACTAAGTCAGGAGAGGTTGTACTTTCAACACGTGATGAAGTAACAGAAAATGATGTAAACTACAATACTGTTGAAAAGAAAGTTGATACAATCACTAAAGATGGTAAGAAATATGTCTTCCGTGGAGTGTATGAAGTTTCTGATAAGTATAACAACGTATTAGAAGAAACAGGTAAGGTGAAAGAAGGAACTACAACAGTTGTATACCAATACGATTACGTTATTCCAGTAGATCCAACTAAGCCTAATGAAGGTGATAATAATCCTCCAAAACCAGAGGATAAGATTCCTAATGACCCACAAAACCGTTCATACAAAGACTTAGGTCTCTTAAAAGAAGTCAAACGTGATATCACTTATGTTTACGAAAATGGACCAAAAGCAGGCCAAGAAGCTAGTGCACCTGTTAACCAAAATGCACGCTTCACAAGAACTGCAGAGATCAACAGTAGAACTGGTGAAGTGGTCTACACAAGTGAGTGGACAAAAGAACAAAAACTTGCAGAAGTAGTATCACCAAAAATCGATAAATATGCAGTTGATAAAGAAAAAGTAGCAGAATTACCTGTAACACACGAATCTAGTGATAGTAGTGAAGTTGTTAAATATCGTGAAAATCCCGAAATTATCGAACATGATGAAGCAAAAGATAAAAAAGGATCTGTAGTTGTTAAGTATGTTGATGGTCAAGGAAATGAAATCGGTGAAGCGGTAACTGTTAAAGATAATGTTATTGTTGAAAAAGCAATGACAAAAGTTTACGCAGATCGTGAAGAGACTACATATACAGCAACAAATGAAGAATACAGCACTGTAGCAAACCGTAAAGATGTTATCGAAGCTAATGGTAAGAAATACAAATACAGTGGTGTATATGAAGTTTCTGATAAATACAACAATGTATTAGAAGAAACAGGTAGGGTGAAAGAAGGGACTACGACAGTTGTATACCAATATGACTACATTATTCCAGTAGATCCAACGAAGCCTAACAATGGAGAACAAAATCCTCCAAAACCAGAGGATAAAATTCCTAACGATCCAAAAGGTCGTACCTACAAAGATCTAGGTCTACTAACAGAAGTGAAACGTAACATTACTTATGTTTATGAAAATGGACCAAAAGCAGGTCAGGAAGCAAGTGCGCCAGTTGAACAAACTGCTCGCTTTACAAGAACTGCAGAAATCAACAGTAGAACAGGTGAAGTAGTATACACAAGCGAGTGGACTAAAGAACAAAAACTTGCTGAAGTAGCATCGCCAGAAATCAAAGATTACACTGTGGATAAAGCTAAGGTAGATGAATTAGCTGTGACACATGAATCTAAAGATTCAGCGGTTGTTGTTAAGTATTCTCAAAATAAACCAAACAGTGTACGTGATTACGCAAAAGACAAAAAAGGAACAGTTATCGTTAAATTCGTAGATATTAATGAAAACTTCCTTGCGGATGATGTAGTAGCTAAGAACAATGTCATTGTAGCTGAAGCGACAACTATAACTACTGGTGATAAAGAAGAAACGACTTACAAAGCTACAGGAGAAGAGTATGCTGTGACAGCTCCTGAGACTATCGAGGTAGATGGAGTAACATTCAAACTTAAACGTGTTTTTCCAGCTGGTGATAAATTCAAAAATACTGTAGAGGAAAAAGGTTTAGTTAAAGAAGGAGTAACTACAATTGTTTACCAATATGTAATGCAAATTGATGCTCCAAAAGTTGAAGTGCCAGAATTTGAAGGTGGAGTAGTTCCGTTAGATCCGCCAACTGTGGAGATTCCAGAGCTGAAGATTCCTGAAGAACCAAAACCACAGCCAGAGCCAAATCCAATTCCGACTCCAGCTCCTGCACCTACACCACAACCAGCTCCAACACCTCAACGAAACGAGACTCCAAAACCACCTGTACCTGTGGCGGAAGATTCGGGAACACCGGAAGTTCCAAACAGACCAGTACCTTCAAATTACAATCCGGATGGGAACACTTATCCAGCTCCATCAACTGAGGTAACTCAATTGCCAAATACTGGTACGGAATCGAACGCAGCCTTGGCAGCATTCGGATTTGTTGGAATTTTGAGTGGTCTAAGTATCGTTCTTCGTAAGAAGGATAATGAGTAAAATTTGTTCAAAATTTTAATGAGTTTCTAGTTATAGATTGCTAGACCTCTTGAGTGAGGTAAGGTATGTATTTGGAGAAGGCTTAGACCTTCTCCATTTTATATATAATTAGAAGAAAAAGAGTTGTGTCTTCTAAAATAGATTCAGATGATGGGCAACTTATGATGGAGATGTCAAGGAATTTCAATAGATAATAGTATGGAAGAGTTCAAGAATGAAACTGGTTTTCACGTTTTTTCTTGACTCTTTTTTTGGTTGTGATATAATTAACCAGTAAATAATTCTTCAAAGAATAGTATTTTCTCTTAAAAAAGAGAAGTCCAAAAGGAAAGGAGTCAGATATGAGACAGCTAGCGAAGGATATCGATGCTTTTTTGAATGAGGTGATTTTGCAGGCAGAAAATCAGCATGAAATCCTAATAGGTCATTGTACTAGCGAGGTGGCCCTGACCAATACTCAGGAGCACATTCTTATGCTCTTGTCAGAGGAATCTTTAACAAATTCAGAATTGGCCCGTCGCCTCAATGTCAGTCAGGCAGCAGTTACCAAGGCCATTAAGTCTTTGGTCAAGGAAGGGATGTTGGAAACATCTAAAGATCCTAAGGATGCGCGTGTGATTTTTTATCAGTTGACTGATTTGGCTCGTCCAATCGCTGAGGAGCACCATCATCACCATGAGCATACACTTTTAACCTATGAACAAGTGGCAACTCAGTTTACTCCAAATGAACAAAAAGTGATTCAGCGGTTTTTGACTGCTTTAGTAGGAGAAATCAAATAATGAGATACATTACGGTAGAGGATTTATCCTTCTATTATGATAAGGAGCCCGTTCTTGAACATATCAATTATAGTGTTGATAGTGGGGAATTTGTTACCTTGACAGGGGAAAATGGAGCAGCTAAGACGACACTGATTAAGGCCAGTCTTGGAATCCTCCAGCCACGCATTGGAAAGGTGACCATTTCAAAGACAAATACGCAGGGTAAGAAATTGAGAATAGCTTACCTTCCTCAACAGATTGCCAGTTTTAACGCTGGTTTTCCAAGTACGGTTTATGAATTTGTCAAGTCGGGTCGCTATCCGCGAAAAGGCTGGTTCCGTCGTTTGAATGCTCATGATGAGGAGCATATCAAGGCTAGTCTGGACTCAGTTGGAATGTGGGAACACCGAGACAAACGCTTGGGGTCTCTATCTGGAGGACAAAAGCAGCGAGCGGTGATCGCGCGTATGTTTGCTTCGGATCCAGATGTGTTTATCCTAGATGAGCCGACAACGGGGATGGATGCAGGAAGTAAAAACGAATTTTACGAACTCATGCACCACAGCGCCCATCATCATGGCAAGGCTGTTTTGATGATTACCCATGACCCTGAAGAAGTTAAGGACTATGCGGACCGCAATATTCATCTAGTCCGTAACCAAGACTCGCCATGGCGTTGTTTCAACGTTCATGAGAATGATCAGGAGGTGGGCCATGCTTAGTTTGTTATCTTATGACTTTATGCAACGTGCCTTTCTGGCCGTTATTGCCATGAGTCTTTTCTCGCCAGTATTGGGGACCTTCCTTATCTTGCGCCGTCAGAGTTTGATGAGTGATACCCTCAGCCACGTCTCACTTTCAGGTGTAGCCTTTGGTCTGGTACTAGGGATTTCTCCGACTATTTCCACTATTGCTATTGTCTTGATTGCGGCAGTCTTTTTGGAGTATCTCCGTACGGTTTACAAGAGCTTTATGGAAATCGGGACAGCTATCCTCATGTCAACGGGTCTGGCTGTTTCTCTGATTGTCATGAGCAAGGGTAAAAGCTCGAGTTCTATGAGTTTGGACCAGTATCTTTTTGGTTCAATCGTGACTATCAGCGAAGAGCAGGTTATTTCCCTCTTTGTCATTGCGGCGGTTGTTTTGATTTTGACCTTCCTCTTCCTTCGTCCGATGTATATTTTGACCTTTGATGAGGATACGGCCTTTGTGGATGGCTTGCCAGTTCGTACCATGTCCATTCTTTTTAACATGGTGACGGGGGTGGCCATTGCCCTTATGATTCCAGCTGCGGGAGCTCTTCTGGTATCGACCATTATGGTCTTGCCAGCCAGTATTGCCCTGCGTCTCGGGAAAAACTTTAAATCGGTTATGCTGCTTGCCAGTGCTATTGGATTTTTGGGAATGGTAGCAGGACTTTACATTTCCTACTATGCAGAAACACCTGCAAGTGCAAGTATTACCATTATTTTTGTAACTGTCTTTTTACTTATTAGTTTAGTAAGACGTTTTATCAAATAGGAGACTAACGTGAAAAAAATTAGCTTATTGTTCGCCAGTCTATGTGCCTTGTTTTTAGTGGCTTGTTCCAATCAAAAGCAGGCAGATGGCAAACTAAATATCGTGACAACCTTTTACCCTGTCTATGAATTTACCAAGCAAGTCGCAGGAGATACTGCTAATGTAGAACTCTTAATCGGTGCTGGTACAGAACCCCATGAATATGAACCGTCTGCCAAGGCAGTTGCCAAAATCCAAGACGCAGATACCTTTGTCTATGAAAATGAAAACATGGAAACATGGATTCCTAAATTGCTAGATACCTTGGATAAGAAAAAGGTCAAAACCATCAAGGCGACAGGCGATATGTTGCTTTTGCCAGGTGGCGAGGAAGAAGAGGGAGACCATGATCATGGCGAAGAAGGCCATCACCATGAGTTCGATCCCCATGTTTGGTTATCACCAGTTCGTGCCATTAAACTAGTAGAGCACATCCGTGACAGCTTGTCAGCAGACTATCCTGATAAAAAAGAGACCTTTGAGAAGAATGCAGCTGCCTATATCGAAAAATTACAAGCCTTGGATAAGGCTTATGCAGAAGGCTTGTCTCAAGCCAAACAAAAGAGCTTTGTGACTCAACACGCGGCCTTTAACTACCTTGCCTTGGACTATGGACTCAAACAAGTCGCAATCTCAGGCCTCTCTCCAGATGCAGAGCCATCAGCTGCTCGCTTGGCGGAATTGACAGAGTACGTCAAGAAAAATAAAATTGCCTATATCTACTTCGAAGAAAATGCCTCACAGGCTCTTGCTAACACACTTTCAAAAGAGGCAGGTGTCAAAACAGATGTTCTCAATCCTTTAGAAAGTCTGACAGAAGAGGACACCAAGGCTGGAGAAAATTACATCTCTATCATGGAGAAAAACCTCAAAGCTTTGAAACAAACAACAGACCAAGAAGGTCCAGCTATCGAGCCTGAAAAGGCAGAGGATACCAAGACAGTTCAAAATGGTTACTTTGAGGATGCAGACGTCAAGGACCGCACCTTGAGTGACTATGCAGGTAACTGGCAATCAGTTTATCCTTTCCTTGAAGATGGAACTTTTGATCAGGTCTTTGACTACAAGGCTAAGTTGACAGGTAAGATGACTCAGGCTGAGTACAAGGCCTACTATACAAAAGGCTATCAGACAGATGTGACTAAGATTAACATCACTGATAACACTATGGAATTTGTTCAAGGTGGACAAAGCAAGAAATATACTTACAAGTATGTTGGTAAGAAAATCTTGACTTACAAGAAAGGCAATCGTGGCGTGCGCTTCCTCTTTGAAGCGACAGATGCGGACGCTGGACAATTCAAGTATGTTCAGTTTAGCGATCACAATATCGCCCCAGTTAAGGCAGAACATTTCCATATCTTCTTTGGAGGAACAAGCCAAGAAGCCCTCTTTGAGGAAATGGATAATTGGCCAACCTACTACCCAGATAACCTATCTGGACAAGAAATCGCTCAAGAAATGTTGGCGCATTGATGAGAAACCGACTAGTTCATAGGAGCTAGTCGGTTTTTGGATACTAGATGGTAACTTCATTATAGACCTTTCAGATACCTAAGGAACGTAATCGGTAACCGATGACAAAAATAGTATACACATCAAATTTAGATCATCAACCTCACTTAATGCTTGAACTATTGGAGTGCGGTTCATTGTAATGATGTTTTTTGTGAGTCTTTTAAAGGGATTAACCGTTACTTGTTTCGTTTCTTTGTCCGCAGCTTGTAATGCTCAGATAGTATGTTGATAATCAACGGAGTTAGAGAGAACTCGCATGGTAGACCTAATTCTTTACCAGTTGTTTTAGCAAGAAATCAGACGACAATGTGACAATTCGCCTCTAATTATTGACATTTCAGGAAAAATCGCAGTAAAAACTGCACAGCCTTCTTTAAATGTGCTATAATACAGGAAAAATAATGATGGAGGTCACGATAATGGCAACATTTTTGATGATTTTTGTGGTGGTTTGTGTGCTCCTATTGGTGATAGTCACACTGAGTACAGTTTATGTGGTTCGTCAGCAGTCGGTGGCGATTATTGAACGCTTTGGGAAATACCAAAAGGTTGCCAATAGCGGTATTCACATTCGCTTGCCTTTTGGGATTGATTCGATTGCTGCTCGGATTCAGTTGCGCTTGTTGCAAAGCGATATTGTGGTTGAGACTAAGACCAAGGATAATGTGTTCGTTATGATGAATGTAGCGACTCAGTACCGTGTCAACGAGCAGAGCGTGACAGACGCCTACTATAAACTCATGCGTCCAGAATCTCAGATTAAATCTTATATCGAAGACGCCCTTCGCTCTTCTGTTCCCAAATTAACCTTGGACGAATTGTTTGAGAAAAAAGATGAGATTGCCCTTGAAGTTCAACACCAAGTAGCAGAAGAAATGACTACTTACGGCTATATTATCGTGAAAACCTTGATTACCAAGGTCGAACCAGATGCAGAAGTTAAGCAATCCATGAATGAAATCAATGCGGCCCAACGTAAGCGGGTTGCAGCGCAAGAGTTGGCTGAAGCAGACAAGATTAAAATCGTCACTGCAGCTGAAGCCGAAGCAGAAAAAGACCGCCTCCATGGTGTGGGGATCGCCCAACAACGTAAGGCGATTGTGGATGGATTGGCAGAGTCTATCACCGAACTCAAGGAAGCCAATGTTGGTATGACAGAAGAGCAAATCATGTCCATTCTTTTGACCAACCAGTATTTGGATACCTTGAATACCTTTGCCTCTAAAGGAAATCAGACTATCTTTTTACCAAATACTCCAAATGGTGTGGATGATATCCGTACACAAATCTTGTCAGCCCTCCGTGCTGAGAAGAAATAATAGACTAAAGAGCCTGGAGTCAGGCTCTTTTTGCGTAGCTCTTGTAGCTTTGAGGATTAAAATCCTCCTCCACAAATTATAGAATCTTTTCTGAGTATTTAGGGAGTGATGGAGGAAGTATTGAAAGCGCTTTTGTTTTGTGATATAGTCAAGTAAATCGAGTCATTTAAAGAGGGTTGTTTGTATGAGAAGAGAAGAAGTTTTACGGAATCACTGGTTTTTTAGCCAAGAGGTGGGGAAGGAAGAGGCCTTGGCACCGGATTTTCAGAGGGAAAATTGGCAGGCTATTCAAGTGCCGCATGACTGGAGTATTTATAATGATTTTGATCAGTATTCGCCAGCGCAAAATGAGGGTGGTCAGTTAAATGGTGGTCAAGCCTGGTATCGAACACAGTTTTACTTGGAAGAAGATGCCAGTATTGTATCGGTGCGTTTGCTCTTTGATGGAATTTACATGAATGCCCAAGTCTATATCAACGGGCAAGTGCTGGGCTATTATCCCAATGGCTATACACCCTTTTCTTATGATATCACGCCTTATCTAAGAAATGATGGGACAGCCAACCAGCTTGCAGTTTTTGTGGAAAATCAGCAACCTAGCAGCCGTTGGTACTCTGGTAGTGGTATTTACCGAGAAGTAAAATTGTTGATTACAGATCTGGTGCATCTGGATTTATATGGTATTAAGATAGAAAGTCCTAAATTAAAAGAACAAAGAGATGGATGGGTGGAAACTCAGCTTGAAAGTAAGGTTTCAAATGACGGACTTCAGTCTGTGTCGGTGTATTTGAAACAGAGTATCTGGCATGAAGGACAGCAGATTTCTGACTGGCAGGCGACAGACTCTGTAATGATTGATTCTGGAAAAAAACATCATTTCAAACAAGGCATATCAATTTTCCAACCTTTGCTTTGGGATATTGATCATCCTCACCTTTACCAATTGAAGACTCGCCTTTACAAAAATGGCATTTTGGTTGATGAAGAAGAGGAGACTTTTGGTTACCGTTATATGGATTGGCAAGCGGATAAGGGTTTCTTTCTAAATGGTCGCTGGTTGAAGATTCATGGGGTTTGTTTGCACCATGACTATGGAGCGCTGGGAGCTGTGGAAAATAGGTCAGCTGCTGAGAGACGATTGCGCCAGATGAAGGAAATGGGTGTCAATACGATTCGAATCACCCATAATCCAGCTAGTAGTATTTTGCTGGATGTGGCTGCCAAAATGGGGCTACTCATCCAAGAAGAAGCCTTTGATACCTGGTATGGAGGCAAGAAAGAATATGATTATGGTCGTTTTTTTGAGGCAGAAGCGACTCATCCAGAAGCGAAAGCAGGCGATTTCTGGTCAGATTATGATTTGCGCACCATGGTCCAGCGTGGCAAGAACAATCCGGCAATCTTTATGTGGTCCTTAGGAAATGAAGTCAGCGAAGCAAATGGAGATGCTCATTCATTGAAGACGATCAAACGCTTGCTAGAAAGGGTCAAGGAGGTTGATGATAGCCGTTTTGTGACCATGGGAATGGATCAATTTCGCTTTGGAGATGGTTCTGGAGGTCATGAAAAGATCGCTGATTTGCTGGATGTGGTGGGCCTGAATTATTCGGAAGACAATATTGATGGAATTCGCAAAAGACATCCCAAGTGGCGACTTTATGGCTCTGAAACCTCATCGGCTACAAGGACGCGTGATAGCTATTTTCGCCCAGATAAGGAATGGATTGGGGATAATCGCCGCGTGCGGAATTTTGAACAGTCGGACTATGGCAATGATAGGGTTCCTTGGGGGAAGACAGCGACGGCTTCTTGGATAGCAGATAGAAATCGGCTAGACTATGCAGGTCAGTTTATCTGGACAGGAGTGGACTATATCGGTGAGCCTACTCCTTGGCACAATCAAAATGACACACCTGTCAAGAGCTCCTATTTTGGGATTGTGGACACAGCAGGGATTCCTAAAAATGACTATTATCTCTACCAAAGTCAGTGGTTGGATGGTAATCAGCATCCCATGGTTCATATCCTGCCTCATTGGAATTGGGAAATCCACAAGAGTTATCAACAAGTTGTGGATAAGTATGGGGATATCCCTGTTCGAGTGTATTCAAATGCCCGTTCTGTAGAGCTATTTCTCAATGGAAAATCCCAAGGTAGGAAGACTTTTCAGGAAAAATGGACTTCAGATGGTAGAAAATACCAAGAGGGACAAGATTCTGACCAACTCTATCTCGAATGGCGTTTGGCTTATCAACCGGGAGAATTGCATGCTGTAGCCTATGACTGTCAAGGTCAACTTGTGGCAGAAGATAGGGTGGTGACTGCAGGTAAGCCAGCCAAAATCGGGTTACATGCCGAGAAAACAAAACTGGAGCCAGATGGGCAAGACCTCCTTTATCTCTATTTTGATATATTGGACAAGGATGGAAATTGGGTGCCGAGTGCTTCCAATCAGCTTCATTTTGAAATTGAAGTACCAGCTCGCATTGTGGGTGTAGATAACGGCAGGCAGGCCAGTCGTGAACGTTATCAGGCTCAGAAAAATGGTCGGTTTAAGCGGAAAGCCTTTCATGGAAGAGGTGTCCTTTTGGTTCAGAGCTTGGAGCAGGCAGGTCAAGTAAGAGTAAAAGCTAGTGCCAGAGGGCTAGAGCCAGCAAGTTTTGATCTCTTAGTGGGAGAGGCTTTGGATTGCCAGCCAGTGAAAAATCAGCTCTTGTTTGAGATTCGAGTGGACAAGCAGGCAGGTTTGCAAGAAGGAGATTCCCCAGCTATTGGACTTTATCCACAAATTGTGGATAACCCTGTGAACAAGGTGGGGAATAGTGAAGTGATTTGGGAGATGAGTGGTAGTGCTCACGCCATTATCAAGCAGGGAGTGCTTCATTGCTTGTCTGCAGGGGACTTGGCTATTCGCGCCTTTTATCAAGGGAAGGTCTATCAAACTCATTTGCAGGTTGCAGAAAATACCTTGCTGGGGCAGGCAGTTTCTGTACGACCACTTCGCTTGTATACAGAAAAGGGGACTTATCCACAGCTGCCGTCTTCAGTTTTGGTGGACTATGAGTTAGGTGGTACGAAACGAGTTAAGGTTGTTTGGGAGGCAATCTCCGAAGAAGATATAGATAACTTTCATGAATTTACGGTATCTGGTCAGCTAGAAGGTCTGGATTTAAAGGCATCTGCTCAGGTTTGTGTCCAAGGGATTTGCACTATTGAACCCGAAATGGTTTGGACGCTTGTCAAGGAACCCCCACACTTACCAGACCGAGTCAAGCTAGTCTTATCAGATGGCAGACGAGATACGGCCAAGGTGACTTGGGATGAACTCGATCCTCAAGTCTATGCTCAGGTAGGAGAATGTGTGCTTACAGGACAAGTAGCGGGCTGTGAGTTGCCAGCAACAGTCACCATTCATGTGACAGATGCCAGTGTAGATGGGGAAGTTATTTCCAATCAGTGGACAGGATCCAACCTGCCTCTGGTCTTTGCTTCCCATTCAGAGCCGAATCACCCAGCCTCTTACCTCAATGACAAGGTCATTGCTCGGAAGAAATCGACAGCCAATACCTGGATTAGCAAGTCAGAGCAAGCCAGCGTGGGCATTCTTTTTGGAGATGCAGGCATTTTAAAACCGCGATTTGTGGATAATGTGATCTTGTATTATGTTGAGAATCAAGAATACGTGGCGGTGGAACCGACCTTTATTGATTATTACATAGGGAATGAGCTTACTTTGCCTCGGACTCCCAACCATTTGGATAAGGATTCTGCTCTCAAACAAGAAAAGAATTGGCGACCTGTATCAGGTATCCGAAAAATTTCAAGTGATAAGGATGAAGAGATTCGTTTTGAATTTGACAAGGTGGAGACCTATGCCCTTCGTCTTAGATTTGAAAACTTGGCAAGTACCCTAGCGTTAACAGAATTGCAAGTACATGCCAAAAAAGTAAAGAAAAATGTAGATAGGAAGTAGTATGGTGAGAGAAATAAAACCGCATGGGCCCTTGCCTAGTCAGGCCCAGCTAGCTTATTTAGAGGATGAGCTAGCAGCTTTTATCCATTTTGGTCCCAATACTTTTTATGACCAGGAATGGGGGACAGGTCAGGAGGATCCTGGGCGATTTAACCCGACAAAGTTAGATGCGCGTGAGTGGGTTCGCGTGCTCAAGGAAACAGGCTTTAAGAAGTTGATTTTGGTGGTCAAGCATCACGATGGCTTTGTCCTTTACCCGACGGATCACACAGATTATTCGGTGAAGGCCAGTCCTTGGAGGAATGGAGAGGGGGACTTGCTCCTTGAAGTATCTCAAGCTGCTACTGAGTTTGATATGGATATGGGGGTCTACCTGTCACCTTGGGATGCCCACAGTCCTCTCTACCATGTGGACCGAGAAGCGGATTATAATGCCTATTATCTGGCTCAGCTGAAGGAGATTTCATCAAATCCTGCTTATGGAAATGGAGGGAAATTTGCTGAGGTCTGGATGGATGGTGCCAGAGGAGAGGGCGCTCAAAAGGTCAATTATGAATTTGAAAAATGGTTTGAAACCATTCGTGACCTGCAGGGAGATTGCTTAATTTTTTCAACAGAAGGCACCAGTATCCGATGGATTGGCAATGAACGAGGGTATGCAGGTGATCCCCTGTGGCAAAAGGTGAATCCTGATAAACTAGGAACAGAAGCAGCGCTGGATTATCTTCAGCATGGAGATCCCTCGGGCACTATTTTTTCAATCGGTGAGGCAGATGTTTCCATCCGGCCAGGTTGGTTTTACCATGAAGAGCAGGATCCTAAGTCTCTTGAGGAGTTGGTCGAAATCTACTTTCACTCAGTGGGGAGAGGAACCCCGCTCCTACTTAATATTCCGCCGAATCAAGATGGGCTATTTGATGCAAAGGATATTGAACGCCTCTATGAATTTGCGGCCTATCGCAATGAGCTCTATAAAGAAGATTTGGCTCTGGGAGCTGAGGTATTTGGTCCAGCTCTTTCCGCAGATTTTGCTTGTCACCATCTGACAGATGGTCTTGAGACCAGCTCTTGGGTAAGTGATGTAGGCTTGCCAATCCAGTTAGAACTCGACTTAGGATCTCCTAAAACTTTTGATGTCATTGAGTTAAGAGAAGATTTGAAGCTAGGGCAACGAATCGCTGCTTTTCATGTGCAAGTAGAGGTGGACGGCGTCTGGCAAGAATTTGGTAAGGGCTTTACAGTTGGTCATAAGCGCCTCTTGCGAGGTCCACTAGTAGAGGCACAGAAGGTGCGCGTGATGATTACCGAGGCACAATCTATGCCTGTATTGACCAAGATTTCCCTCTATAAAACTCCTAGCTTATCAAAAAAAGAAGTTGTTCAGGGACTAGCATTTGCAGAAAAAAATTTGGCTGTGACAAAGGGAGAGACTCTGCATTTTAGGATTGAACGTAGCGAAAGTAATACTCCTTTGGAGGCTAAGATTTCGATTCAACCGGGGACAGGTGTCCATGGTGTCGCCTATCAGGACGAAATTCAAGTCCTTCAATTCCAAGCTGGGGAAAGCACAAAAGATTTTTGCCTACCAACCCTGTATTTTGCTGCTGATAAGACCTTGGATTTCTATCTGAATCTGACTGTTGATGGACAGTTGGTTGATCAACTTCAAGTACAAGTTTCATAAAATAAAAGAGCCTTTGCACGATACAAAGGTTCTTTTGTCTACTAGCTAGTGACTTGGTAACCAGCTAAGTGTAAAGGTTAGTTGCTCAGCTTTTAAGAGGTCTTGGTGTTGAATAGTTGATACTAGGTTTTTATCTAGTCGGCATTCTTTTACAAAGTTAAAATGTCTGTGGTTTTGTTCAGTATGAATATCTAGCCATTTACCTTCTTTAGCTAGATAGATTTGGAGGTGGTCAAAGAGAGGAATTCCGAGGTCATAGTTTGGTTTGCCTGGACAGGTCGGATAAAATCCAAGAGCTGACCAGATGTACCAGGCTGAGAGACTGCCATTGTCTTCATCGCCAAGATAGGCTTCCCAACTTGGGTGAAAAGCTTTCTGACGGAGCGTCTTGATGAGAAGGGCAGTGTAGTCAGGGTAATCGCTGTAGCGGAAGAGATAAGGAATGTGGAAACTCGGTTGGTTGGAAATGGCGAGTTGCCCAAAAGGAGCAGTAGCCATCTCGCTCATTTCGTGAATCTCGTAGCCATAGCCTGTTGTCTCAAAGAGGGGAGTATCTTGACTGGTTTTCAAAAGATAGTTGCTAAAGGCTTCTTTTCCACCCATAAGCTGGATTAAGCCTGGGATGTCGTGGAGGACACCTAAAGTTGCTTGAATGGCTGAGCATTCAGCATAATCACGTCCCCAACTGTATGGAGAGAAGTCAGGACGGAAGTTTCCTTGATTGTCTCGCGCTCGCATATAACCTGTCTCAGCGTCAAATAGATGGCGGTAATTTTGTGAAGCAGTTCTATAAGTTTCCGCGATATCATTTTGACCGAGTTTTTCGGCACAGCTAGCGATACAAAAATCGCTATAGGCATAGTCTAGGGTGTGGCTGACGCTTTCGTGGTGGTCGGTAGAGAGGTAGCTAAGCTCTTGGTATTGGGCTAGTCCGTGGCGACCATTGATGCCGAGAGGGTCGGATTTGCTGGCTGTTTCAATCATAGCCTGGAGGAGTTCTTCTTCCAAGTCGGGAGCCATGTCCTTGCAGGCGCTATCTGCGATAATACCGTCTAAAAGGGTACCAGGCATCATGCCACGTTCATCTGGAGCTAGCCATTTTGGAAGGAAACCAGTATCGCGGTAGCTATTGAGAAATCCCTCTAAAAAGCGACGATAATGCTCTAGTATGACAAGGGCAAAGAGGGGGAAGGTGGTGCGGAAGGTATCCCAGAAACCATTGTTGCTAAAGAGGACACCGGGCTTGACAGTACCAGTAGTCAGATCCATGTGGATGGATTGCCCTGATTCATTAACCTCATAAAAAGTCTGTGGGAAGAGGAAGAGTCTGTAAAGGCAGTGGTCAAAGAAGGTTCGGTCAGCCTCTCCTGTCTCGATAACGTCAAAACGATGGAGGAGATCTTCCCAGTCTGCTTGTGCACTAGCTTTACAACTGTCAAAACCTTCGTGAGGTAGATTGATTAGAGCTTGAGAAGGGGAGATGAAAGAAGTCGCTAGTTGGATCTCAGCATGGCTATCTTCCAAGTCAATTCGCCAATCTTCACCTTCTTGGCTGACAGCAAGAATAGCCGTATTCGATTGCAGGGAGGTGAACATAGTTAGTGGATTTTTGTTGGTCTCAGTTTTTCCTTCTTGTCTTAGGGCAAGCGTTCGCTTATCTACTTGCTCTACGGTCAGTTCATCTCCTGCGTGAAGGTAGAGGGAGAGGGCTTTGCCTTGCTTTTGCTCCAAACGAATAGAAGCACCGTAGCAAGTCGGAGTAAGCTGGCTTTCAATCTGATAGCGCAGTGAGAAAATCTTCAGATAATGAGGCTGGAAAGTAGCCTTATCCATATCATAGGAAGATTGGCGGTGGAAGAGTCTGTCTCCACCTAGTTGGCCTGTGACAGGTGTCAGAAGAAGCCAAGAATAGTCTCCAATCCAAGGACTAGGCTGGTGGGTTAATCGAATCCCCTGAAAGATGGGCAAATGCGGATCGAAAAACCAAGAGCCCTCCTGGTCACTGGTCTGGGGTACAAAGTAATTCATCCCAAAAGGCACGCCCGTGTAAGGCAGGGTATTTCCCCGAGAAAAGGCATGCTTGCTGGCAGTCCCAAAGCGGGTATCGATGGTTTCAAGTAGTGGTTTCATAGTCTTTCCTTTAGCTGTTTTTCTACATTATATCAGAAAAAGAAGGCCTTTAGAAAAGGAGTTTCAAAGATAACTATTTTGTAGAAAAATGACTATCATTTGTGTATGTATTTTCTGTTCCAAAAGCTATATACTGAGAATGAAACTTGTTTGAAAGAGGAAACTGCACGATGATTTATTCAAAAGAAATTGTTAGAGAGTGGCTGGATGAAGTAGCAGAGCGGGCCAAGGACCATCCGGAGTGGGTGGATGTCTTTGAGCGCTGCTACACAGATACCTTGGACAATACGGTTGAAATCCTAGAAGATGGTTCAACCTTTGTGCTCACAGGAGATATTCCTGCTATGTGGCTTCGAGATTCGACAGCCCAACTACGACCATATCTTCATGTGGCTAAAAGAGATGCCCTCCTGCGTCAGACTATTGCAGGTTTGGTCAAACGTCAGATGACCTTGGTACTCAAGGATCCTTATGCCAACTCTTTTAACATTGAGGAAAACTGGAAGGGGCACCACGAGACTGACCATACAGACCTTAATGGCTGGATTTGGGAACGCAAGTACGAAGTGGACTCTCTTTGCTATCCTTTGCAGTTGGCTTATCTCCTCTGGAAAGAGACTGGTGAGACTAGTCAGTTTGATGAGACTTTTGTCGTAGCGACTAAGGAAATTCTCCATCTGTGGACAGTGGAACAAGACCACAAGAACTCTCCTTATCGTTTTGTCCGAGATACGGACCGTAAGGAAGACACCTTGGTAAATGATGGATTTGGCCCTGACTTTGCAGTGACAGGTATGACTTGGTCAGCCTTTCGTCCGAGTGATGACTGTTGTCAGTATAGTTACTTGATTCCGTCAAATATGTTTGCAGTTGTTGTTTTGGGGTATGTTCAAGAAATCTTTGCAGAACTAGACCTAGCTGATAGCGAGAGTGTTATTGCTGATGCTAAGCGTCTCAAAGCGGAAATCCAAGAAGGTATCGAAAACTACGCCTACACAAGCAACAGCAAGGGCGAAAAGATTTATGCCTTTGAAGTGGATGGCCTAGGAAATGCCAGCATCATGGATGATCCAAACGTACCAAGTTTGTTGGCTGCGCCTTATCTGGGCTACTGCGATATCAACGACGAAGTCTACCAAGCAACTCGCCGTACCATTCTGAGTCCAGAAAATCCTTACTTCTATCAGGGAGAATACGCTAGCGGTCTCGGAAGTTCTCATACCTTCTATCGCTATATCTGGCCAATCGCCCTTTCTATCCAAGGTTTGACAACAAGAGATAAGGCAGAGAAGAAATTCTTGCTGGATCAGCTGGTTGCTTGCGATGGGGGTACAGGTGTTATGCATGAAAGCTTCCACGTGGACGACCCAACTCTCTACTCTCGTGAATGGTTCTCTTGGGCTAACATGATGTTCTGTGAGTTGGTCTTGGATTACTTGGATATCCGCTAAGGAGCTCGCTTTCGCTCAATTGATTCTTGGAAAGAATCACAAATTTACATTTAAAACGTTAAAATTTAAATTTAGAATGAGGTTTTACTTCATGGAAAATGTTGTTGTACATATTATCTCACATAGTCACTGGGACCGTGAGTGGTACTTGCCTTTTGAAAGCCACCGTATGCAGTTGGTGGAATTATTTGACAATCTCTTTGATCTCTTTGAAAATGATCCTGAGTTCAAGAGTTTCCATTTAGATGGACAAACTATTGTCCTTGATGACTACTTGGAGATTCGCCCTGAGAATCGCGACAAAGTCCAACGATATATTGACGAAGGCAAACTTAAAATTGGTCCTTTTTACATCTTGCAAGATGACTACTTGATTTCAAGTGAAGCCAATGTCCGTAATACTCTTATCGGTCAGCAGGAGGCTGCAAAATGGGGCAAATCAACCCAGATTGGTTACTTCCCAGATACCTTTGGAAATATGGGGCAAGCGCCTCAAATCCTTCAAAAATCAGGCATTCATGTGGCCGCTTTTGGTCGTGGTGTGAAGCCGATTGGATTTGATAACCAAGTCCTTGAAGATGAGCAGTTTACTTCCCAGTTTTCAGAAATGTACTGGCAGGGTGCGGACGGAAGTCGTGTCCTCGGGATTCTCTTTGCCAACTGGTACAGTAATGGGAATGAAATCCCAGTTGATAAAGAAGAGGCCTTGACCTTCTGGAAACAAAAACTGGCAGACGTGCGTGACTATGCTTCGACCAACCAGTGGTTGATGATGAACGGTTGTGACCATCAGCCTGTCCAGAAAAATTTGAGTGAAGCCATTCGTGTGGCAAATGAACTCTTCCCAGATGTAACCTTTGTTCATAGTTCTTTTGATGAATATGTCCAAGCCGTGGAAAGTGCTCTACCAGAGCAGTTATCAACGGTTACAGGTGAGTTGACTAGTCAGGAAACAGACGGCTGGTACACACTTGCCAACACTTCTTCATCTCGTATTTATCTCAAACAAGCCTTCCAAGAAAATAGCAACCTCTTAGAGCAAGTTGTAGAACCCTTGACTATTATCACTGGGGGTCATAACCACAAGGACCAGTTGACCTATGCTTGGAAAACACTTTTGCAGAATGCGCCACATGATAGTATCTGTGGCTGTAGCGTGGACGAAGTTCACCGAGAGATGGAAATTCGGTTTGCCAAGGTCAACCAAGTAGGAAACTTTGTTAAGAGCAATCTTCTTAACGAATGGAAGGGTAAAATCGCTACAGCTAAGGCTCAAAGTGATTATCTCTTTACTGTCATTAACACAGGCTTGCATGATAAGGTCGATACTGTCAGCACAGTGATTGATGTTGCGACTTGTGATTTTAAGGAATTGCACCCAACAGAAGGCTACAAGAAGATGGCTGCTCTTACCTTGCCAAGTTACCGTGTGGAGGACTTGGATGGTCGTCCTGTAGAGGCTAAAATCGAAGATCTCGGAACTAATTTTGAGTACGATTTACCAAAAGATAAGTTCCGCCAAGCTCGTATCGCTCGACAAGTGCGCGTGACCATTCCAGTTCACCTAGCGCCGCTTTCTTGGACAACCTTCCAATTGCTGGAAGGAGAACAAGAACACCGTGACGGTATTTACCAAAATGGAGTAATTGATACGCCATTTGTAACGGTGAGTGTGGATGACAATATCACAGTCTATGACAAGACAACTCACGAAGCCTATGAAGATTTTATCCGCTTCGAAGACCGTGGTGACATCGGAAACGAGTATATCTATTTCCAACCAAAAGGAACAGAGCCAATCTATGCAGAGCTTAAGGGCTACGAGGTCTTGGAAAACACAGCTCGCTATGCTAAGATTTTGCTCAAACATGAATTGACCGTGCCTGTCAGTGCGGATGAAAAACTAGATGCGGAACAAAAAGGCATCATCGAGTTTATGAAGCGTGAAGCTGGACGTTCAGAAGAATTGACAAGCATTCCTCTTGAAACTGAGATGACTATCTTCGTTGATAATCCACAAATCCGTTGCAAGACTCGCTTTACTAACACTGCCAAAGACCACCGTATCCGTCTCTTGGTCAAGACTCATAACACGCGTCCAAGCAATGATTCTGAAAGCATCTATGAGGTGGTAACACGACCAAACAAACCAGCTGCTTCATGGGAAAATCCTGAAAATCCTCAACACCAACAGGCCTTTGTCAGTCTGTATGACGATGAAAAAGGGGTGACTGTATCCAATAAGGGATTGAATGAATACGAAATCCTTGGAGACGACACTATTGCAGTGACCATTCTGCGTGCGTCAGGTGAGCTAGGTGACTGGGGTTACTTCCCAACACCAGAAGCACAATGCTTGCGTGAGTTTGAAGTCGAATTTGCGCTTGAATGCCACCAAGCCCAAGAACGCTTCTCAGCCTATCGTCGTGCTAAAGCCTTGCAGACACCATTTACCAGCCTTCAGCTTGCTAGACAGGAAGGAAGCGTGGCTGCGACTGGTAGCCTCTTGAGCCATTCTGTTCTCAGCATACCGCAAATCTGTCCAACAGCCTTTAAGGTAGCTGAAAATGAAGAAGGCTATGTTCTTCGTTACTACAATATGTGTAGTGAAAATGTACGTGTACCGGAAAGTCAACATCTCTTCCTTGACCTACTTGAACGACCATACCCAGTTCATAGAGGCCTCATTTCACCACAAGAGATTCGTACAGAATTCATCAAAAAAGAAGAAATTTAATTTCAACAAGTAAACATAAAGAGAAAGGAGGGGCGAAAAGGTAAGAACTAACTGCTGATTCGCCCCTTTTTATGGTAAAAACAATGACTATTGCAACGATTGATATCGGAGGGACTGGGATTAAGTTTGCCAGTCTGACTCCTGATGGGAAAATACTAGATAAGACAAGCATTCCAACGCCAGAAAGTTTGGAGGACTTACTAGCTTGGCTAGATCAACGTTTGTCAGAGCAGGATTATAGCGGGATTGCTATGAGCGTTCCAGGCGCGGTCAATCAAGAGACAGGTGTGATTGATGGCTTCAGTGCAGTACCCTACATTCACGGATTTTCTTGGTATGAGGCGCTTAGCTCTTATCAGATTCCTATCCATCTGGAAAATGATGCTAACTGCGTTGGACTCAGTGAATTGCTGGCTCATCCAGAACTTGAAAATGCAGCCTGTGTCGTGATTGGGACAGGGATTGGCGGAGCCATGATTATCAATGGTAGACTTCATCGAGGTCGCCACGGTCTGGGTGGAGAATTTGGCTACATGACAACTCTTGCCCCTGCTGAAAAGCTCAACAACTGGTCGCAACTAGCGTCAACTGGAAATATGGTGCGCTACGTGATTGAAAAATCTGGTCAGACTGACTGGGACGGTCGCAAGATTTACCAAGAGGCCGAAGCAGGAAATGTTCTTTGTCAAGAAGCCATTGAGCGCATGAACCGCAATCTGGCGCAAGGCTTGCTCAATATCCAGTATCTCATCGATCCAGATGTCATCAGTTTGGGAGGCTCTATCAGTCAAAATCCAGATTTCATCCAAGGTGTTAAGAAGGCTGTTGATAACTTTGTTGAGACCTACGAAGAATACACGATTGCACCTGTCATCCAAGCCTGCACCTATCACGCAGATGCCAATCTCTACGGTGCCCTTGTCAACTGGTTACAGGAGGAAAATCAATGGTAAGATTTACAGGACTTAGTCCCAAACAAGCGCAAGCTATTGAAGTATTAAAAACTCACATTTCTCTGCCAGATGTGGAAGTTGCAGTCGCTCAGTCTGACCAAGCCTCTATCTCTATCAAGGGTGAGGGTGGTCACTATCAATTGGCCTACCGCAAATCCCACCAACTCTACCGTGCCTTATCCTTGTTGGCAACAGCTCTAGCAGAAGGTGACAAGGTAGAGATTGAAGAACAAGCAGCTTATAAAGATTTGGCTTATATGGCAGACTGTTCGCGAAATGCAGTGCTGAATGTCGCTTCTGCCAAGCAGATGATTGAGGTCTTAGCTCTCATGGGCTACTCAACTTTTGAGCTCTACATGGAAGACACTTACCAGATTGAAGGGCAGCCTTACTTTGGCTATTTCCGTGGAGCCTACTCAGCTGAGGAATTGCAGGAAATTGAAACCTATGCCCAGCAGTTTGACATGATCTTTGTGCCATGTATCCAGACCTTGGCTCACTTGTCAGCCTTCGTCAAATGGGGTGTCAAAGAAGTCCAGGAGCTCCGTGATGTGGAGGATATCCTTCTTATCGGCGAAGAAAAGGTTTATGACCTGATTGATGGTATGTTTGCTACTCTGTCTAAACTACAAACTCGCAAGGTCAATATCGGGATGGACGAAGCCCACTTGGTTGGTTTGGGACGCTACTTGATTCTGAACGGTGTTGTGGATCGTAGTCTCCTTATGTGCCAACACTTGGAGCGCGTGCTGGATATTGCTGACAAATATGGTTTCCACTGCCAGATGTGGAGCGATATGTTCTTTAAACTTATGTCAGCAGATGGGCAGTACGACCGTGATGTGGAAATTCCAGAGGAAACGCGTGTCTACCTAGACCGTCTCAAAGATCGTGTGACCTTAGTTTACTGGGACTATTATCAGGATAGCGAGGAAAAATACAACCGCAATTTCCGCAATCATCATAAGATTAGTCATGATCTTGCCTTTGCTGGGGGAGCTTGGAAGTGGATTGGTTTCACACCCAACAACCATTTCAGCCGTCTCATTGCTCTTGAAGCCAATAAAGCCTGTCGCGCCAATGATATCAAAGAAGTCATCGTGACGGGTTGGGGGGACAATGGTGGGGAAACTGCCCAATTCGCTGTCCTACCAAGCTTGCAAATCTGGGCAGAACTCAGCTACCGCAATGACCTAGACCGTTTGTCTGCTCACTTCAAGACCAATACAGGTCTTTCGGTTGAAGATTTTATGCAGATTGACCTAGCCAACCTCTTGCCAGATTTGCCGGGTAATCTCAGCGGGATCAATCCTAACCGCTATGTCTTTTATCAGGATATTCTCTGTCCGATCCTTGATCGACACATGACACCTGAACAGGACAAACCGCACTTCGCTCAGGCTGCTGAGACGCTTGCTAACATTAAAGAAAAAGCTGGCAACTATGCCTACCTCTTTGAAACTCAGGCCCAGTTGAATCAGATTTTAAGTAGCAAAGTCGATGTGGGACGGCGCATTCGTCAGGCTTACCAAGAAGGTGATAAAGAAAGCCTGCAAGAAATTGCCAGACAAGAATTACCAGAACTCAGAAGCCAAATTGAAGACTTCCATGCTCTCTTTAGCAACCAATGGCTGAAAGAAAACAAGGTCTTTGGCTTGGACACAGTTGATATCCGTATGGGCGGACTCTTGCAACGCATCAAGCGAGCAGAAAGCCGCATCGAGGCTTATCTAGCTGGTCAGATTGACCGCATCGATGAGTTAGAAGTGGAAATCTTACCATTTACAGACTTCTACGCAGACAAGGACTTCGCAGCCACAACAGCCAACCAGTGGCATACCATTGCGACAGCTTCAACCATTTATACAACCTAAAAACAAGAACACCTTGCCTTGAGCAGAGTGTTTCTCGTGAAACATCCCTTTCTTAAAAAAGTACTCCACATAAAATAATTTGTGGAGTTTTTTCTATAATTAGTAGTTTAACCTAACCTTCAAATAGGAGTATACTAATAATGTAATCGTTATCAAAAGTCTAAAAAGGAATTTTTAGATGGATATCAAAATAAAAAGGGGAGGAAATTATGAATAAGTTTTCAAAAACCTTGAGAGACAACTGGATCTTTCTCTTGATGGTTTTGCCAGGGGCACTCTGGTTGATTCTATTCTTCTACATTCCAGTATTTGGGAACGTGGTTGCCTTTAAAGACTACCACATGACCAGTAATGGATTTATAGATAGTATCGTGAATAGTAAATGGGTCGGACTCGATAATTTCAGATTCTTGTTTAGTTCAAAAGACGCCTTTATCATCACTCGAAATACTGTCCTCTACAATCTCGGCTTTATCTTTATCGGTTTGATTGTATCTGTAGGGATTGCTATCATCCTAAGTGAACTCCGTTCTAAGAGAATGGTTAAGATTTTCCAAACTTCTATGTTGTTCCCTTACTTCTTGTCTTGGGTTATCATCAGTTTCTTTACAGATGCCTTCCTAAACATTGATAAAGGGGTATTCAACCATTTCCTAGAATCTATCGGAATGAAGGAAGTCAATTTCTACGCTGACTTGGGCATCTGGCCTTATCTCCTACTTTTCCTTGGTATTTGGAAAGGCTTTGGATATAGCAGTGTCATGTACTATGCGACAATCATGGGAATTGATCCAACCTACTACGAAGCAGCGACAGTGGACGGGGCTAGCAAATGGCAACGAATTCGCAATGTAACTATTCCGCAGTTGACACCATTGGTAACTGTATTGACCATCCTTGCAGTCGGAAACATCTTCCGTGCAGACTTTGGTCTCTTCTACCAAATCCCTCACAATGCTGGTCAGCTTTATAATGTAACCAACGTCTTGGACGTATATGTTTATAACGGTTTGACTCAGACAGCGGATATCGGGATGGCTTCAGCAGCAGGTCTCTACCAATCAGTTGTCGGCTTGATTCTGGTTATCCTATCAAACTTACTGGCAAGACGAGTTGATCCAAACTCAGCCTTGTTCTAGAAAGGAGGAGAATATGGCAGAAAAGAAAATTAAAAAAGAAAAAATTGATAATGTCGGCATTCACTCCTTCAGTAAGAAAGCAGATATCTTCTTTAGTACCATTTCTGGTTTGGTTGCCCTTTCTTGTATCCTACCTTTTGTATTCGTTATCGTTATTTCGGTGACAGATGAAAAGAGTATCCTCCAAAATGGATATAGCTTCTTCCCATCTCAATTTGGATTAGACGGTTTTGAGTTTTTGGCACAGTTTAAGGATAAAATCCTCCAAGCCCTCTTCATCTCAGTCTTTGTAACAGTGGTGGGGACTATCACAAACGTTTTTATCACAACAACTTATGCCTACGCTATTTCACGGACAACCTTTAAGTATCGCAGATTCTTTACGATTTTTGCCCTTCTTAGTATGTTGTTTAACGCGGGTTTGGTACCGGGCTATATCGTGGTAACTCGTTTACTTCAACTTGGTGATACAGTTTGGGCCTTGATTGTTCCAATGCTTCTCTCACCATTTAACATCATCTTGATGCGTTCCTTCTTCAAGAAGACCATTCCAGAAGCTATTCTAGAATCCGCTCGTATCGATGGTGCTAGTGAGGCCCGGATCTTCTTCCAAATCTGTTTGCCATTGTCACTACCAGGTATCGCAACCATCACGCTCTTAACAGCTCTTGGTTTCTGGAATGACTGGTTCAACGCCCTTCTTTATATCAAGAGTGACAACTTGTATCCATTGCAATATTTGCTCATGCAAATCCAACAAAATATGGACTACATCGCCAAAGCAGTCGGCCTGTCTGGTCAACTGGGAGTTGCTCTACCGAAAGAAACAGGACGTATGGCCATGGTTGTGGTTGCAACCCTTCCAATCGCGATTTTGTATCCGTTCTTCCAACGCTACTTTGTAAAAGGTTTGACTATCGGTGGTGTGAAAGAATAGTGCTTGTTGAGAAAAATCATTTCTCAGTTCCCAACTTCCCTTGTGTGAAGTTAATACTCTTCGAAAATCAAATTCAAACTACGTCAACGTCTCCTTGCCGTACTCAAGTACAACCTGCGGCTAGGCTTCCTAGTTTGCTCTTTGATTTTCATTGAGTATAAGATCATTACATTGTTTATAAGTTTAAAAATAAAAAAAGGAGTTTTTGTCATGAAAAACTGGAAAAAATATGCTTTTGCATCTGCTAGCGTAGTCGCTTTGGCTGCTGGTCTCGCTGCTTGTGGAAACCTTTCAGGTAACAGTAAAAAAGCTGCTGACTCAGCTTCAGGTGAAAAAACTGTTATCAAAATGTACCAAATCGGTGACAAACCAGATAACTTGGATGAATTGCTAGAAAATGCCAACAAAATCATCGGAGAAAAAGTTGGTGCTAAATTGGATATCCAATATCTTGGATGGGGTGACTATGATAAGAAAATGTCAGTTATCACATCATCTGGTGAAAACTACGATATCGCCTTTGCATCTAACTATGTTGTAAATGCTCAAAAAGGTGCCTATGCTGACTTGACTGACTTGTATAAGAAAGAAGGGGCAGAGCTTTATAAAGCACTTGACCCAGCTTACATCAAAGGTAACAGCATTAACGGTAAAATTTACGCAGTTCCAGTTGCAGCCAACGTTGCATCATCTCAAAACTTCGCTTTCAACGGAACTCTTCTTGCTAAATACGGTATCGATATTTCAGGTGTCACTTCATATGAAACACTTGAACCAGTCTTGAAACAAATCAAAGAAAAAGCTCCAGATGTAGTGCCATTTGCGGTTACTAAGAACTTCATCCCATCTGATAACTTTGACTACCCAGTTCCAAACGGACTTCCATTCGTTATCGACCTTGAAGGGGACACTACTAAGATCGTAAACCGTTACGAAGTGCCTCGCTTTAAAGAACACTTGAAGACTCTTCACAAATTCTATGAAGCTGGATACATTCCAAAAGACGTAGCAACAAGCGATACTTCATTTGACCTTCAACAAGATACTTGGTTCGTTCGTGAAGAAACAGTAGGACCAGCTGACTACGGTAACAGCTTGCTTTCACGTGTTGCGAACAAAGATATCCAAATCAAACCAATCACTAACTTCATCAAGAAAAACCAAACAACACAAGTTGCTAACTTTGTCATCTCAAACAACTCTAAGAACAAAGAAAAATCAATGGAAGTGTTGAACCTCTTGAACACTAACCCAGAACTCTTGAATGGTCTTGTTTATGGTCCAGAAGGCAAGAACTGGGAAAAAATTGAAGGTAAAGAAAACCGTGTTAAAGTCCTTGATGGCTACAAAGGAAACACTCACATGGGTGGATGGAACACTGGTAACAACTGGATTCTTTACATCAACGAAAACGTTACAGACCAACAAATCGAAGATTCTAAGAAACAATTGGCTGAAGCTAAAGAATCTCCAGCACTTGGATTCATCTTTAATACTGACAATGTGAAATCTGAAATCTCAGCAATCTCTAACACAATGCAACAATTCGATACAGCTATCAACACTGGTACTGTAGACCCAGACAAAGCTATTCCAGAATTGATGGAAAAATTGAAATCTGAAGGTGCTTACGATAAAGTATTGAACGAAATGCAAAAACAATACGATGAATTCTTGAAAAACAAAAAATCATAAGATCAATTGATTTCGTGTATTCATTCCTAATTCCTAAAAATTAAATCACTGTTTTCCTCAGGCTTATCTGGGGAAGGCAGTGATTTTTTGAAATAAAGACATAGATATTTCTGTTTCTCATTTCCCTTATTTTAACCATTCAGGAAATCTTAAGCACCATTTAGGATTTAGAGTAAGGATTTAGGAAAATATAGCTTATATTAGAGATGTATCGAGTTTACAAAGGAGAGTTCATATGAAGAAGTATCAACTTCTATTCAAAATAAGTGCAGTTTTCTCTTACTTATTTTTCGTATTTGGTCTTTCTCAGCTGACGCTTATTGTTCAAAATTATTGGCAATTTTCTTCCCAGATTGGCAATTTCGTCTGGATTCAAAATCTCTTGAGTTTGCTATTTAGTGGAGTCATGATTTGGATTCTGGTTAAGACAGGGCACGGCTATCTTTTTCGCATTCCGAGAAAAAAATGGCTTTGGTATTCGATTTTGACAGTACTAGTGGTAGTGCTCCAGATCTCTTTTAACGTTCAGACAGCTAAACATGTTCAGTCAACTGCTGAAGGTTGGGCTGTATTGATCGGTTATAGTGGGACCAACTTTGCTGAGCTAGGTATCTATATAACTTTGTTCTTTCTGACTCCACTTATGGAAGAGCTAATCTATAGAGGATTACTGCAACACGCCTTTTTTAAGCATTCGAGATTTGGCCTTGATTTGCTTCTTCCGTCAATTTTATTTGCTCTTCCTCATTTTTCAAGTCTGCCTAGTTTGTTAGATATCTTCGTCTTTGCAACATCTGGCATCATCTTTGCTAGTTTGACCCGCTATACCAAGAGCATTTATCCTTCCTATGCGGTGCATGTGATTAATAATATTTTCGCAACATTACCATTTCTGCTGACTTTTTTACAGAGGGTGTTTGGGTAAATACTGGCGCGAGAGTTAGGAATGATAGCTTTTCAACTTAAGGAGGAAAGTAAGTATGACACCATTAAAATGGTTTGCTGGAGGAAGCGAAAGACGTTGTGAAGCCATGACGATCATAGATTATCTACTAGAAGATATAAATGATGTCCCTCAACTGACTCCCTTGAAAAATCAGTTAGTGATGTATAAAAAACGATTAAAGAACGATGGGACATCTGTTCCATTTATATTGAGCCAAATGAACATTGATATCTCACGTGTGTTGATTGACAATAAGCTGACTTTGTCAGAAAGTCAAGCTGGGCAGATCAAAAAATTGAGAGAATTATCTGCTATTCGCTATGGTTACTGATGAAATACAGGGATAAATCCCTTTCTACAATTTCCAGTCAAATAAATTGCATTCGCTTTCTCAAGCAGGTATACTAGTATAGTTAGATGAAAAATTCTGAAAATTTAAGAATAGAAAAGAGAACAAATCTTATGGCAAAAGATATTCGTGTCTTACTTTACTACCTTTATACTCCAATTGAAAATGCAGAGCAATTTGCTGCAGACCACTTGGCTTTCTGTAAATCAATCGGCCTGAAAGGTCGTATCCTAGTCGCTGACGAAGGAATTAACGGAACCGTTTCAGGTGACTACGAAACAACTCAAAAATACATGGACTACGTTCACAGCCTCCCAGGCATGGCAGACCTCTGGTTCAAGATTGACGAAGAAAATGAACAAGCCTTCAAGAAAATGTTTGTTCGCTACAAGAAAGAAATTGTTCACCTTGGCTTGGAAGACAACGATTTTGACAACGACATCAACCCACTTGAAACAACAGGTGCCTACTTGTCTCCAAAAGAGTTCAAAGAAGCTCTTCTTGACGAAGATACAGTTGTCCTTGACACACGTAACGATTATGAGTACGACCTAGGACACTTCCGTGGAGCTATCCGCCCAGACATCCGCAACTTCCGTGAGTTGCCACAATGGGTCCGTGACAACAAGGAAAAATTCATGGACAAGCGTGTTGTGGTTTACTGTACAGGTGGAGTTCGCTGTGAGAAATTCTCAGGTTGGATGGTCCGTGAAGGCTATAAAGATGTCGGCCAATTGCACGGAGGAATCGCAACTTACGGTAAAGACCCAGAAGTCCAAGGTGAGCTTTGGGATGGAAAAATGTACGTCTTTGACGAGCGTATCGCCGTTGATGTCAACCATGTCAACCCAACCATCGTAGGGAAAGACTGGTTTGACGGAACACCATGTGAACGTTATGTCAACTGTGGAAATCCATTCTGTAACCGTCGTATCTTGACATCAGAAGAAAATGAAGACAAGTACCTTCGTGGCTGCTCACATGAGTGTCGTGTTCACCCACGTAACCGCTATGTCTCAGAAAATGAATTGACACAAGCAGAAGTGATCGAGCGCCTAACCGCTATCGGTGAAAGCTTGGATCAAGCAGCTACTGTATAAGATCAAACAGTCCTCAGGGGCTGTTTTTCTATGCTTTTTACTCAAAAATCTAAAGTTTGTTTCTGTATCTTTCAGAAAAATAAGGTATACTATATGTAAACGATTTCAAAAGGAGCCCAGTTATGACGAAAACATTTTTTATTCCAAACAAACAGAGCATTTTAGGAGAACAGGAAATTTTGACTGCCAAGTCCATCTTGGCCTTGGTAGATGGTTTGGAGTCGCATAGTTATGATGCCGTCTATCTCCGTCAGCCTCTTAACCGTCTCGAGTATATCGAGTGTGCGATAGTGGGGCAATCACAATTTCTCTTTAAGGTTAGTTATGCTGATGGTCAAAAGGCTTATCGTGTTGATCTTCCTGACCTACTCACAAAGACAGACTGGCAGATTATCAAATCATTTTTAGATGCCCTGCTTGCTTACACAGGAACGGAGATTGAGGGGCTAGATGATTTTGACTTTGAAGCTTATTTCCAAGCAGGTATTCAAACTCATCTGGCAGACACTGCAGCCCGCTTTACGATTTGTCAAGGAATTTTTAATCCTGTTTTCTTTAATCATGGGGACTTGGAAAGCTTTTTAGAGGAAGATGGCTTGGCTCAGTTTGAAGCGCGTGTACGTGCGGTTCAAGAGACAGATGCCTATTTTGCAAGAGTTTCCTTCTATCAGGATGGAGAAGGGCAAGTGCATGGCGTTTACCATCTGGCTCAAGGAGTCAAGACAGTGTTACCGAGAGAACCATTTGTTCCTGCAGCCTATATGGAGCAATTGGTGGATAAGGAAGTCCAGTGGGAGATTGACTTGGTTCAAATCACAGGAGATGGTTCTAAACCAGAAGACTATGAAGCCATTGCTCGCTTGGACTATGCAACATTCCTAGAGGTATTACCATCAGCATCTTACCACCAACTAGATGCCAATCAATTAGAAGTACAGCCTATCTTAGACAAAGATTTTAAAGCATTAGCACAAGAAAAGTAAAGCAGGTCAATCGACTTGCTTTTTTGACATAGAAAAAATCCTGCCATGGAAGACAGGATGAAGTTTAAAGAAAGGCTAAGATACGGAGATAATCCCCAATCAGTGCCACTTCAGCTACAAAGAAGAGGAGGATAATAACTCCGTTCACAAGGACAGACAAGAATAACTGATAAAAGGAGTCGGTTTCACTTGTTTGACTTGGTCTTGTAATGATATGAAGGCTAGCAAGCAGAATGATTCCAATGCTAATCACACACAGGAGGGCTGTAAATCGTAGGCTATCAAAGAAGGCAAAGAAACTAGCAATAGCAGTGAGGAAGATTGGAATTGCCAAGAGTTGACTATATTGTTGGAGAACCTTTTCTAGCGTCCAGTCCTTTTCTTGATAGATAAATCGTCTCACGACGAAACTACCCAAGAGGAATGAAAAGAAGAAGAGTGTGGTTGCTACTAGGATAGAGATAATCGAAAAGAGATTTAATGAAGCAAATTGTTCAGGGAAGTGATTATGCATATTTGCTATATGTCCATAGTAGGCTTGTTTGATGTGGTAGATACTAAAGAAAAAGGAAGACGCAGAAAACAGAATGAGCAAGAGAAAGGCTGTGTAACTGTGTGTGCTACTTGTTTCAAGCTTGCTTGTAGGAGATTTGAGAGCCTCCACTAGCCAAGACCAAAAATCAAGCGCTTGCTCTTTCCATCTATCCGTAGATTTTGGAGCTTGGTCGGGGATATAGGGACTTTCTAAGGATTGACTGATAAGAAGGGGCTCTTTCGTGGTTGGTTTTTGCTGAGGAAGTGCTTCTTGACTCTCTTCAGCTATAGTGACTTTTTCTGTTGCTTTAGAAAGGTCTTGCTCTTCCTCAGTAGAATCTAATGCTTTCTTTTCTTCTATTTCTGTTCTCGCTTCATCGTTTTCAGGCGTTTCAATTTTCTCTTCTTGCTGGCTTTCAAGTTCGACTTTAGCTTGAGAGACTTCCTCCTCTACTTGAGTATTTTTTTCAATTGGTGTATCGAGATCGGCTATCGTTTCTTCAGCCTTATCTGCAACCTCTTGAGCTTGCTCTTCAGGTTTGTTCTTGCTTGTTGTTTTTACAAAATCATTACTTTCAAACCATTCTTGTTTCATGGTAGAACCTCCTTTTTAGTTAGATAAATATGCTTCCATAGTAGCAGATGTAAGCGCTTTTGTCAACGTCTGTTTGGTATGGATATTAGCTCAATATCATTATCAGCTCTAGCAATGAGTTGATCCTTGACATCGGTTTTTTCAGTTTTGTAAGGGTTGCTTAATTCCGTGCCTCTTGATTCAGGCTTTTCTCTTGTGAATTGGTGGATAGAACCATAGTTGCTTGAGATGTCCCAATTAATTCGTTGGCTTTCTTTTTGCGTCAGAGTGATTGAGAGATGGTCTTTAGAAGTTAATTCCACCTTGCCGTGAACTTGGATATTTTCAGCGTGGAAGTGATGTTCTGTTGACTCTAGCTGACTATCTGTAAGGTCTGTATCAAAGATATTGATAATATTTGGTGTTGTGAGTTTACTGTTTTTGATACGACTTCCTTCAATTCGGAGGAGATAGCTATTATTGGTATTGATGGTCGCATTTTCAAGACTAGCATTAGTGATACTGGTTTGACCGCGATTTGCTGAGATGTTGATCCCTTTTAGACTTCTTCCCTTTGGAACTTGGAGAATAACTTCATTAAAACGACTAGAGTAGCTACTTGCGATATGGAGAATCCCGCCAATTCCAGAAGAGAGAAATGGAGTTTCAGACAGTTTCTTATCAATGAGGCTTAGAGTTTTGTCGTTTTGATTTGTGACAAGATCATGGTTAGCAGAAATAGATGGATGATAAGAAATGTGGATTTGATCATCGAAAGAGTCTGTGATGGTCAGCGCGTGTTGGTGGAGTGTAATATCTAGGCTTTCGACTTCCTTGCCAAAGGTCAGCTCTTCCATCTGACTATCATAGACAGGTTCCTTGAACATGGCAAGTAGGCTCTTGATTCCGTCAGATTGGATGCCTACAAAGAGCAGGATAAATCCGATAATAGTAGTCACCACACCAAAAATGAGAAATCCTTTTGTCCATTTACGCATGCTGGTCACCTCTCTTTCCTTTTTTGAGAACAAATTGCACCAGGCGAACAATGAGTAGGCCGAAGAAGCGGGCTACATAGGAAATACCTAGTAAGACTAGTGAAGAAGCACCGATGGCTAGTAAACCAGAACCGAAAATCAAGATAAAGGCTGATTTAGCTTGGGCTAAGACAGTAAAACTTTCAACTAAAAATAGGAATCCGCCGATGATACCTAGTATGGAAACCGCAAAGAAAGCCAGAATGACAGTCAAAGCAGCCACAAGGATTCCGAACAGAGCCACGAGGATGGCGATTCCCAGAGGAATGCCGATGGGTGCTGCAAGGAGAGCTAACAAGGCGATATGCAAAATTTGTCTGTTATTCTTTTGAGCGGGTGCTTCATTGATTTTTTTATCGAGAAGATTGGAGAGAACTTCGTGGGCTGCTTCCTTAGGAGTTCCCAAGCTAGCGATGAGTTCTTCTTCTCCTTCGACTCCAGCATCGTCAAAGAGTTCCCTGAAATAGTCCATGGCTTCAATTTGGTCAGCCTGAGGCAGTTTTTTGAGATAGAGTTCTAGCTGAGTCAGGTATTCAGTTCTTGTCATGGCGGATACTCCCTTCTATGATGCCATTGATGGTGTCTGTATAAAGTGCCCATTCATCTTTTAGGGTCACGAGCTGTTCTATACCACCATTTGTCAAGGAGTAGTATTTGCGCATGCGACCCTGAAACTCTCTAGAATAGGTTGTCAGAAAGCTATTGCCTTCCAATTTTTTTAGGATAGGATAGAGTGTAGATTCTTTGATATTAGCGATCAGCTTAATGGTTTGGCTAATCTCATAACCATAAGAATCACCCTGCTCCAGTACGGCCAAGATGAGAAATTCAATCAAGGCAGAGGATGTTGGAAAGTACATGGGGAACCTCCTTTTCTAATGTGTAAGATTTTTATATATAATTTTTCTACACATACATTGTACATCTAAAAGAAAGCCCTGTCAAGAAAAATGTGTAAAAATTTTATATATAAAAAACTCCTAGTAAAAACTAGAAGTTTAGAGGATTTTATCAGCTCTGTCCACTGTAAAGAGGGCCACAGTCATCAGGATATCGACGAGTAAGAGGGCAGCTACAGCTGGTACCCAAGAGTGGAAAAGGTCAAAACTGTAACCAAAGAGGGTTGGCCCAAAGGCTGCTAGGATATAGCCTCCTGTTTGAGATAAACCAGACAATTGGGCAGTCTTTTCAGGGGCGCTTGTCTTTAGTGAAAAGTTGACCATGAGATAAGGGAAGAGGGCGCTTGTTGCGGTTCCGATGAGGAGATGGATGGCAAGCCAGTAAAAGAAATTACCGACTGGGAAAAAGAGCATGGAAATGCCGACCACGCCAGCCAGTGAAACCAGAGTGAGCATGAGCTGACGGTTGCGAGTAGACAAGCTGGTTGTCAGGCTTGGGATGGTCATCGAAAAAGGAATGCTAATCAGAGAGAAGATAGAGGTCAGCAAGCCAGCTTCGTGACTGGATAGGCCTGCATGGATAGCCATGGTAGGTAGCCAGGTCATAGCGGTGTAAAAGAGCAAGGACTGAAAACCTGCAAAGACAATAACTGCCCAGACTTGTTTATTACGCATGACCTTTATTTGGCTTTTTTGTTTGGTTTGTGGAGCCAGTCTGTGATTATAGCGGTGATTAGGGAGCCAGACCAAAAAAGTTGCTAGGCAGAGCAGGGTGAGGAGGATGATAAGTCCTTTCCAAGAACTGGCTTGTGTAATAGGTACGGCTAGATAGGAAGCCAGAGCCGTCGCAATCCCCATAGAGGTTACATATAAGGTGGTCAGAAAACCAATCTTCTTTGGTTGATTGGCTTGGATGAGACTAGGAAGCAGCACATTGATGACTGCGATACTTGCCCCAACCATCAAGGTTCCTAGATAGAGCAGGGGCAGATTGATTAGTCGAATAAGTGAGCCAATGGTCAAGAAGAAGAGGCTGTAGGTAAAGAGATGCTCCAAGCCGATTTTCTGAGCCAGTCGGGTAGAAAAGAGCGAGAAGAGGGTAAACATGAGGAGAGGAAGACTAGTTAGGACACCAAGTGAACTAACTTCGACTCCCAGTCCTTGCGAAATATCTCCCAAAATAATGGGTAAAACAGTAAAAGGAGTCCGCAAGGAAACACCAATCAGGATAATACCTGGAACAAAAAAGAGTGATTGCTTTTTCATATATTACCTCTTCTAGCTGATTTTAATAACAGCTTATTTTAAGGTTTTTTCCCTATAATGTCAAGTAAGGTTTCTGGCTTTCAAGATAAAAATGGGAAAGTCTTGAAAATTATGATAAAATAGTGGAAGGAAATCTATACATTGGAGAAAAACTGTGTCTGAAAAGCAAAAAATCAGCGTATTGATGTCGGTCTATATCAAGGAAAATCCGACATTTTTAAAGGATGCTATTGAGAGTGTTCAAAATCAGACCCTGAAACCGAGCGAGTTGGTTCTGGTTGAGGATGGGCCTTTGACACCTGAGCTCTATCAGGTATTAGACCAGCTTGAAGCTGAGTCTGACATTCCAGTGAAACGCTATCCTCTTGAGCAGAATCAAGGTTTGGGTCTGGCTCTTCGACAGGGTGTTTTGCAGTGTCAGTACGATATCATCGCTCGTATGGATACGGATGATATAGCTGTTCCAGACCGTTTTGAGAAACAGGTTCAGCTAATGGAGAAGGACAAGCTCGACCTATTAGGTGGACATATTGCAGAGTTTATTGACAATCCTGATGAGATTGTTTCTTACCGTCGTGTTCCGACTCAACATGCAGATATTGTAGCTTATCAAAGGATGAGAAGTGCCTTTAACCACATGACTGTCATGTTCAAGAAGGACATGGTTCTCAAGGCAGGCAACTATGAGGATGGCCTTTATATGGAGGATGACCTCCTCTGGCTCAATATGATTGCTGCAGGAGCCAAGACTGGAAATCTGGATCAAATCTTGTGTAAGGTTCGTGTCGGAGCAGGGATGTTTGAGCGTCGTGGGGGACTGCGTTACTTCAAACTCTATCGTCAAGCTCGTCAGCGTATGCTGAAGCGAGGACAAATTTCTTACATGGAATATGCCAAGAGTGTTGCGATTCAGATGGTTGTTGCCCTTTGTCCAGGATTTGTCCGACAGTTTATTTTTATGAAACTGTTACGAAAAAGCAAGTAAAAGATTGTAGCAAATCGCAAACTAGAGAAAAAGTGTTATAATAACAATATAACTATTTAACTCTTTTAAGGAGGAGTAAATTTCGATGAATAAAAAACTCACAGATTATGTGATTGATCTGGTGGAAATTTTAAATAAACAACAAAAGCAGGTTTTCTGGGGAATATTTGATATTTTGAGTATGGTGGTTTCTATCATTGTATCTTATATCTTATTCTACGGATTGATTAATCCAGCACCTGTTGACTATATTATCTATACGAGTTTGGCCTTCTTGTTTTATCAATTGATGATTGCATTTTGGGGCTTGAACGCTAGTATTAGTCGTTACAGCAAGATTACGGATTTCATGAAAATCTTTTTTGGTGTGACTGCCAGCAGTATCCTGTCATATAGTATCTGCTATGCCTTCTTGCCGCTCTTCTCCATCCGTTTTATCGTGCTCTTTATCTTGTTGAGTACCTTCTTGATTTTATTGCCACGGATTACTTGGCAACTAATCTACTCTAGACGCAAAAAAGGAAGTGGCGATGGAGAACACCGTCGGACCTTCTTGATTGGTGCTGGTGATGGTGGGGCCCTCTTTATGGATAGCTACCAACATCCAACCAGTGAATTAGAACTTGTCGGTATTTTGGACAAGGATTCTAAGAAAAAGGGTCAAAAACTTGGTGGAATCCCTGTTTTGGGTTCATATGAGGAACTGCCTGAATTAGCTAAACGCCATCAAATCGAGCGTGTTATCGTTGCGATTCCGTCGCTTGACCCGTCAGAATATGAACGTATCTTGCAGATGTGTAATAAGCTGGGTGTCAAATGTTACAAGATGCCTAAGGTTGAAACTGTTGTCCAAGGACTTCACCAAGCAGGTACTGGCTTCCAAAAAATTGATATTACGGACCTTTTGGGACGTCAGGAAATTCGTCTTGACGAATCGCGTCTGGGTGCAGAATTGACAGGTAAAACAATCTTGGTTACAGGTGCTGGTGGCTCAATCGGTTCTGAAATCTGTCGCCAAGTTAGTCGCTTTAATCCTGAACGCATCGTCTTGCTCGGTCACGGGGAAAATTCAATCTACCTTGTTTATCATGAATTGATTCGTAAGTTCCAAGGGATTGATTATGTACCTGTGATTGCGGACATTCAGGACTATGACCGTCTCTTGCAAGTCTTTGAGCAGTACAAGCCAGCTATTGTTTATCATGCGGCTGCCCACAAGCACGTTCCTATGATGGAGCGCAATCCAAAAGAAGCCTTCAAAAACAATATTCGTGGAACTTACAATGTTGCTAAGGCTGTTGATGAAGCTAAAGTACCTAAGATGGTTATGATTTCGACAGATAAGGCGGTTAATCCACCAAATGTTATGGGAGCAACCAAGCGCGTGGCGGAGTTGATTGTCACTGGCTTTAACCAACGTAGCCAATCGACTTACTGTGCGGTTCGTTTTGGGAATGTTCTTGGTAGCCGTGGTAGTGTTATTCCAGTCTTTGAACGTCAGATTGCTGAAGGTGGTCCTGTAACGGTGACAGACTTCCGCATGACCCGTTACTTTATGACTATTCCAGAAGCTAGCCGTCTGGTTATCCATGCTGGTGCTTATGCTAAAGATGGGGAAGTCTTTATCCTTGATATGGGCAAACCAGTCAAGATTTATGACTTGGCTAAGAAAATGGTGCTTCTAAGTGGACACACTGAAAGCGAAATTCCAATTGTTGAAGTTGGAATCCGTCCAGGTGAAAAACTTTACGAAGAACTCTTGGTATCAACCGAGCTTGTTGACAATCAGGTTATGGATAAGATTTTCGTTGGTAAGGTCAATGTTATGCCTCTAGAAGCTATCGATAAAAAGATTGAAGAGTTCAGAACTCTCAGTGGAGATGAGTTGAAGCAAGCCATTATCGCCTTTGCCAATCAAACAACCCACGTTGAATAAAAAAGAAAACGCATATTATCAGGTCTTGAACCTTGGTAATATGCGTTTTGTTATGTAGAAACTTGCTTCATTTTCTTCTGAAATAGAGTTGTCGCCCAGTCTATGTTATTGAAAATACCCCAAAACTTCTATGGGGTTGTGGGCCATATAATCAGGTTGATAGTTTAGCAAGTCTGCTTGCTCTCCAAATCCCCAAGTGACAGCCAATTTCTGAATGCCTGTTTCTTGAGCTCCCAGCATATCAAACTTGGTATCTCCGATGATAATGGCTTGTTCTGGGGCTAGTTGATGTGTCTGCAAGGCTTGGCGAATGACATCGGCCTTATGAGGTGCCTCAGAGCTGGAACCATAAATGCCCTTAAAGAAATGATGGATTCCCAAATTTTTGGTCATATCCTGAGCGGTTGGAGTATTCTTTGTAGTGGTGATGTAGAGAGGATATTTGCTAGATAACTCCTCGAGCAGTTCTACAATCTGAGGGAAGAGCTGAGCTTCATGGATGCCTTTTTCCTTGTAGTAAGAACGGTAAATTTGCACGGCCTCAGAGATTTGTTCTTTGGGCAGGCAGGTCGCAAAACTACTTTCGAGGGGCGGTCCCATAAAACCACGAATCGTTTTAGCATCAGAACTAGGCACGCCTAGCTCCTTAAAAGTATGGGTAAAAGCATTGTGAATCCCGATAGAACTGTCAACGAGGGTTCCATCCAGATCGAAAAAGATAGCTGAGATAGAGGTCATAGTTTCTCCTATTTGATAAGCTTATTCTCCGAAAATTTCTTTTTGGAGGCGACGACCAGTAGGTGTGGCAGCGAGTCCACCTTCAGCTGTTTCACGAAAGGCAGTTGGCATACTTGCGCCTACTTGATACATGGCATCGATAACTTCATCCACAGGGATTTTAGTTTCGATACCTGCCAGGGCCATGTCTGCTGCGATAAAGGCAAAGCTAGCTCCCATAGCATTGCGCTTGACGCAGGGAACTTCGACCAAGCCGGCCACAGGATCACAGATGAGGCCTAGCATATTTTTAATGACAAAGGCAATGGCCTGACTGGCCTGATAAGGTGTCCCACCAGCAGCTAGAGTCAAGGCGGCGGCACTCATAGCAGAGGCAGAACCAACCTCGGCCTGACAGCCACCTTCAGCACCTGAGATAGAGGCATTGTTTGCGATGACTAGTCCAAAGGCACCAGCAGCAAAGAGGAAATCTAGCTGTTGCTCGTGGCTGAGGGCTAATTTTTCAATAGCAGCAGTTAGAACAGAAGGCAGGCAGCCGGCACTTCCTGCTGTTGGAGTGGCACAGACCAAGCCCATTTTGGCATTGTGTTCATTGACTGCGATGGCATTTCGGGCAGCAGACAGAATCGTATAATCTGACAAGGTTTTTCCGTTTTTGATGTAGTGGTCCAGTTTGGCAGCATCTCCACCTGTCAGGCCACTACGAGATTTATTTTCATTGAGGCCGAGTTGGACAGAGGCTTTCATGACTTCTAGATTACGTTCCATGAGAAGGAGGACTTCTTCACGTTCGCGACCGGTCAATTCAAACTCTGTTGTAATCATGAGTTCTGCGACATTTCCTTGAAAGTCCAGATCTGCTTGCTCGACCAATTCTTTGATAGAATAAAACATGCTTCCTCCTATTTAAAGAAATTGACATTGTGGAGATGAGGGATTTTACGAATTTCTTCGATAGCCTCATCACAGTTGCGACTGTCGACTTCGATAATCATAATGGCTTTTTCACCAGCTTTTTCACGAGTGACATTCATCTGGGCGATATTGATACCATAACGTGAAAGGGCCTCCGTTACAAGGGCAATCATACCTGGAATATCTTGATGAACAATGATGATAGTCGGTGTATTCATATTGAGAGAGACGGCAAAGCCATTGAGTTCGGTGACCTGAATATTTCCTCCACCGATAGAAATACCAGTCACACTGATGGTCTTGTGGGCATTTTTGACAGTAATTTTAGTGGTGTTTGGGTGAGGAGCATTGCTGTCTTTCTGAATAGTCCAGACAATCTTGATGCCACGTTTGTGGGCAATCTCCAGACTGTTTGGAATTTCAGGATCATCTGTATCCATGCCCAAAATACCAGCAACAAGGGCTAGGTCTGTCCCGTGACCACGATAAGTTTTGGCAAACGAGTTAAATAGTTGGAATTCGACTTCTGTCGGAGTATCATCAAAAATGGAAGATACAATCTTCCCAATACGAACAGCACCAGCGGTATGGCTACTAGATGGGCCAATCATAACTGGTCCGATGATATCAAAGACAGATTGAAAACGAAGTGATTTCATCAGTTTCCCCTTATAAAAATTCTTATCTCTATTATATCAAAGAATGAAGGTCTTGGCTTTAATTGTGGATGAAAACCTTTTTACACTACAAATAGCATAAAAATAGTATCTTTTATGACAAAAAATAGCTTGTTTAGGGAAATAAAAAATAATTTTGTAATATTTCTACATAAAAGTGTCAAGAAACGGTAATATTTAAAGGGTATGATAGAACTATAGAAAGAAGGAGAATTTTCAAATATGAAATCAACAACTAAAAAGATTAAAACAACTCTTGCAGGAGTAGCTGCCTTGTTTGCAGTATTTGCTCCATCATTTGTATCTGCTCAAGAATCATCAACTTACACTGTTAAAGAAGGTGATACACTTTCAGAAATCGCTGAAACTCACAACACAACTGTTGAGAGATTGGCAGAAAACAACCACATTGACAACATCCATCTGATTTATGTTGGTCAAGAGTTGGTTATCGATGGCCCTGTAGCACCAGCTACAACACCAGCGCAAACTACTTATGCAGCACCAGCAGCTCAAGATGAAACTGTTTCAGCTCCAGTAGCAGAAACTACAGAAGTAGCAGAAGAAGCAGCTCCAGTGGCAAGCGCACCTGCAGCAGAAGAAACGGTTACTTCAACAGAAGCTTCAGCACCAGCTACAACTGTAAGCGGATCTGAAGCAGAAGCTAAAGAATGGATCGCTCAAAAAGAATCAGGTGGTAGCTACACAGCTACAAACGGTCAATACATCGGACGTTACCAATTGACAGATTCATACTTGAACGGTGACTACTCAGCTGAAAACCAAGAACGTGTAGCAGATGCCTACGTTGCAGGACGTTACGGTTCATGGTCAGCCGCTAAAAACTTCTGGCTTAACAACGGCTGGTATTAAGATATAACGAACAGAATAATATGAAAAGGTCGAGGAAATCCCTCGACCTTTTTTATATTTCCTTCGATTAATAATAGGTCTCCACTTCTTGTTTGAGAAAGGCTAGAATGGAAGTTTCATCGGTCAGATCCAGGAGGGAGAACCCTTTTTGGATAAGTTTAGCATCATCCCTACAAATCCCAATACGGACATAGCAGATAGCAAGCATATCGTAGCTTTTCTTGTTCTTGGCATCCTCTAGTAAAGTATAGGAGATTTGTTGACACATATTTTTGTCTTGATGGTATAAGTAAATGGTGGAAAGGTTGAGTAGGATTGCCATTCGCAAGTCATATAAATGTTGATAGTTTTTATAGACTTCTAAGCGTTGCAAAATTTTTCCAGTGATGAGATGGAGGTGTTCAATAGGAAAGCTGAAAAGGATGGTATTGAGGATTTTTAGATCGTTTTCATACCATGTATCTTGTTTTTCAATTTTTTCCCAAAGTTTTTTGACAGTCTGTTTTACTTGGTCTGACAGTTGCTCTGTACCATGTTGACGAATATGAATGACAACTTCAAGCATATCCCTGATTTCTTCTATAGGCAGGTCGTGATGGGTCTTGAGATAGTTTTGGCATGTTTCAAAAAAATCAACTAGACCACTGCCACCAATGATGGAATTCATATTGAGATAAGTTTGCATGATTTCTGTTCGTTGGCTCGGCTGATAGAGATGGCAGATGTAGTCAAATTCTTCAAAACTCATATTCATTTGCCGGAGAAGAAAATCCATATTTTCATATTTAGGAGTCGCCTTACCACTTTCAATCTTTGATAGGCTGGTTCTTGAAAGGACATTTCCACAGACCTCTTCTTGGGTTAAGCCTTTTGACTCACGTATTTCTTTATAGACCTTTCCGAAATCATAACGCATGATTTTCTCCTTTTCGTGAAAAAAGTTAACAAATAATAAAATCCAATTAAAAATATTGTATCATAGTAATATAAAAAGTAAAAAAGAAAGCTAAAATAAGTTTGGTTTAATTTTAAAATGGGCTTAACAGTACTATGATTTAGCTAGAAAAGGGATGGAAGAATGTCTAAAAATAAGGAGCTTTTTCGAGTAGTCATGATATTTGTGATAGGAACCATCCTAATTTTAATGACACCAGCCTTCTTTAAAGTTGTTATGGAACTATTTTCAAAATAGATAGATCTCTGCTTTAGGCGGAGTAGTGAATCAGGAGGTTAAGTGATGAACTACAATTTAAAATATCTCTTATCAGGAATATTTGTCCTAGTCTTTATAGGTTTCCTAGTCTGGATGCGTTATGTTAATCAGAAGAAGGAAGAAGAGCATTCGGATGTGTCTTTTGAAGCGAGGTTAGATAGTGAGGTCAAGGCCTTATATAAACAACTAGGATTGGGTGAGGAGCCTCATTATTTCTTAGCCTATCGCTACCTACATCCTTGGTTCAACTTGGCGATTTTACCACCAACAGTTGAAATTTTCTTAACTAAAATAGCGCTGGTGATGGTAACTCCAGATGAACTACTGATAAGAAATCTTGGGAATGGGATGACTTTCACAAGTGAGCATCATCGTGATTTGCGGCAAGGACTTATCCGCATTCCAAAATCAGAGATGAAAGAATTTGAGATTCGTAACTGGAAAAAATTTTTTGTATTTGGCGATTTTTTGACAATTAAAACAAGCCAACATAGCTATTATTTGCAGGTTAGAGATGATGGACTTCAAAAAGGAAGTCTTTCTACCAAACATTTCTCCGACTTGAAACGACAAGATTTTCTCGGATTATTGACAGATAAACGGACATTTTGATAGACGATTGCTCAAAAAACTAACCTCTAAACATTCAAAAACCACACAGTGTTCCTTTCAATTTGATTGTGTTCAAGATTGGAATGACAGTGTGGTTTTATTTAGAAGTTAGTTTTTGCTAGCCTTTTATATATTTTGTTCGATAAAAGACAATTAGATTAGTGATAGCCGATTGCTTACTGCTGACCGAATGATGTAACTCCGCCACCTAAACTAGCGAGATCGTCACTGTTTGTTGTGGGAACTTCAGCATTGTTACTATTGGTATTAGTCTCTGCTTGAGCTTCTGAAGTATTAGCTGCTTGATTTTGTGTACTTGCCACATCATTTCCGCTGCTGCCAGCACTATCAGATGAAGGTTGTTCGCTTGCAGGCGCTTGTGAACTGTATCTGCTCCCATTTGACTCAGTATAGGTTGGAGTGTAGCTCCCTCCTCCTGAAGAATAGGTTTCTCTTTCCCCCTCGCTACTAGTCGTTCCTGTTTCTTTTTTGTCAGTCTTTTGTCCTTCTTTTTTAGTCAAGACTTCAACTTGCTTTTGGAATTTAGAAATCAATTCTTGAATTGGTTTTATTTTTTCATCAATAGCGGCTTGTTCGCTTGTGGAATTGACACTTTTAATGATTTCTAGTATTTTTTGTAAGGAAGTGATGGCTGTTTCAAGTGTTTGTTTATTTTCGAACTGGCTATCGGATTCCTTAATATCCATTTTTAAAGCTTTTTCACTATAATGATTTGTGATTTTATCGGCAGTAGAAGCAAGAAAATCTGCTAATGTCTTTTTGCCTTCGTCAGTGGTTGGCTTCAATTCTTGAATTTTTTTCCAATCCTCTATAATTGTTTCAGAATCGATATTGAAATCTTTGATGGCATTTTTTACTTGTTCGACATCTTGTTCATTTTTTTGTCGTTTGAGGAAAGCAACATTGCCTCTTTCTGTCAAGATGTTTTCTTGATGAATGACTAAACCGATTAAAAGTCCAAGACTTGCGATAATGATAATAGTAAAAATGGTATTTTTTGATTTTAGGATATCTTTGTAGTTTTTCACATTCGTTCTACGTACATGGGTGGTAGTAACTTTAAGGGATCATGTACGTATTCCTCCTCATTACAGTATAACATTTTTAGTTTATTTTATAAATAAGATAATGAGCAGTAGAGGGATTAAGCTATAAATTACCCTCTTTTTAAGCAATTATATATGTATTTACAGAGAGGATTTTAGATTATCAGCCTCTTCCTTGTCTTCTCCAACCAAGCGTGTTATAATGAATACTGCTCAAGCGACCTTCAATCGTGAAGCACACACGACCTTCAATCGTGAATAAACGAATAGATGGGAGACTTACCATGAGTGATAACTCTAAAACACGTGTTGTTGTGGGGATGAGTGGTGGTGTTGATTCGTCGGTGACGGCTCTTTTGCTCAAGGAGCAGGGCTACGATGTGATCGGTATCTTCATGAAGAACTGGGATGACACAGATGAAAACGGCGTCTGTACGGCGACCGAAGATTACAAGGATGTGGCTGCGGTGGCAGACCAGATTGGCATTCCTTACTACTCTGTCAATTTTGAAAAAGAGTACTGGAATCGCGTTTTTGAGTATTTCCTAGCGGAATACCGTGCAGGGCGCACGCCAAATCCAGATGTTATGTGCAACAAGGAAATCAAGTTCAAGGCCTTTTTGGACTATGCAATGACCTTGGGAGCAGACTATGTAGCGACTGGTCACTATGCCCGAGTGGCGCGTGATGAAGATGGTACTGTTCATATGCTTCGCGGCGTGGACAATGGCAAGGACCAGACCTATTTCCTCAGCCAACTTTCGCAGGAACAACTCCAAAAGACCATGTTCCCCTTGGGACATTTGGAAAAGCCTGAAGTTCGCAGACTAGCAGAAGAAGCAGGTCTTGCTACTGCTAAGAAGAAAGACTCGACAGGGATTTGCTTTATCGGAGAAAAGAACTTTAAAAACTTTCTCAGCAACTACCTGCCAGCTCAGCCTGGCCGTATGATGACTGTGGATGGTCGCGATATGGGCGAGCATGCAGGCCTTATGTATTATACGATTGGTCAGCGTGGCGGGCTTGGTATCGGTGGACAACACGGTGGTGACAATGCCCCTTGGTTCGTTGTCGGAAAAGATCTGAGTAAGAATATTCTCTATGTCGGCCAAGGTTTCTACCATGATTCGCTCATGTCAACCAGTCTAGAGGCCAGTCAAGTTCGCTTTACTCGTGAGATGCCAGAGGAGTTTACGCTCGAATGTACGGCTAAATTCCGCTACCGTCAACCTGACTCTAAGGTGACTGTACATGTCAAAGGAGACAAGGCAGAAGTTATCTTTGCGGAACCACAACGCGCGATTACGCCAGGACAGGCAGTTGTCTTTTACGATGGCGAAGAGTGTCTAGGTGGCGGTTTGATTGACAATGCCTACCGCGATGGACAAGTTTGTCAGTACATTTAGATTGACAAATTTTCTCAATTTGCTACAATAATAAAAGCAATAGAAATGATGGTCAAAGCTCATGGATGTTGCAGGCTTTTTTGTCCTGCACTTCTTTGGAGTTTTGACTGTTTTTGTGTCGTTTAAGGGAAAGGACAAGAATGACTCAGCAAGACTTTCGGACAAAAGTGGGCAATACGGTTTTTGGCGTTCGGGCGACAGCCTTGATTGTCCAAAATCGCAAGCTTCTAGTTACCAAAGACAGGGGCAAGTATTACACTATCGGCGGTGCGATTCAAGTCAATGAAAGAACGGAAGACGCGGTAGTCCGTGAAGTTAGGGAAGAACTGGGTGTCAAAACTCAAGCTGGGCAGCTAGCTTTTGTGGTTGAAAATCGTTTTGAACAGGACGGTGTTTCCTATCACAATATCGAGTTTCATTATCTAGTGGACTTGCTTGAAGATGCCCCATTGACCATGCAGGAAGATGAAAAAACGCAACCCTGTGAGTGGATTGATTTGTATAAACTTGAGGATTTCCAGTTAGTTCCAGCCTTTCTAAAAACAGCCCTACCAGTTTGGGACGGCCAACTAAGACACATTCATCTTGAGGAATAGGAGAGAAAATAATGGTTAAGCTTATTGCTCATGTACTTGTTCATAGTGGTGAGGATTATTTGCTCATTCAGCGTTCGGAAATTAAAAGAGGACAACCCAACGTTTTTCCAACTTACTGGGATATTCCTGGTGGTGGGGTTGAAAAGGGTGAACTTCCACGAGATGGAGCTCTTAGAGAGTGTGTTGAAGAAGCGGGAGTTAGGCTAGATAGCAATTCGCTCAAACTTCTTCACGAAGATAGTCAACTGGATACCTCTAAGGATACTGTCTTTACTCGCTTAGTTTATAAAGCAGAGTGGGTTGGGGAGAAGCCAATTATCAGATTAGATCCTGAAGAGCATACACACTTTAAATGGGTTACTATGGATCAAGCTCTAGAGGAGGAAAAGATTGTTCCTTATTTGCGAGAAATTTTTGAAAGGTTAAGAAATGACATATAATTTTACCGAAGAATACGATATTATTGTAATTGGTGCGGGACACGCTGGGGTCGAGGCTTCTTTAGCCGCTAGCCGTATGGGCTGTAAGGTCTTGCTTGCGACCATCAATATTGAAATGCTGGCTTTTATGCCTTGTAATCCCTCTATCGGTGGTTCTGCCAAGGGGATTGTCGTGCGTGAAGTCGATGCCCTAGGTGGTGAGATGGCCAAAACCATTGACAAGACTTACATCCAGATGAAGATGCTCAACACAGGGAAGGGACCAGCTGTCCGTGCCCTTCGTGCGCAGGCTGATAAAGAGCTTTACTCTAAGGAAATGCGCAAGACAGTTGAAAATCAAGAAAATCTGACCCTTCGTCAGACCATGATTGATGAGATTTTGGTGGAAGATGGTAAGGTTGTCGGTGTCCGTACAGCAACCCATCAAGAATATGCTGCTAAGGCTGTTATCGTGACGACAGGGACGGCCCTCCGTGGGGAAATTATTATCGGAGACCTCAAGTACTCATCAGGTCCTAACCACAGCCTAGCTTCTATTAACCTTGCTGACAATCTCAAGGAATTGGGCCTCGAAATCGGTCGTTTCAAGACAGGGACTCCTCCACGTGTCAAGGCTTCTTCTATCAACTATGATGTGACAGAGATTCAGCCAGGAGATGAAGCACCGAATCACTTCTCCTACACTTCACGTGATGAGGATTATGTCAAGGACCAAGTGCCATGCTGGTTGACCTATACCAATGGTACCAGTCATGAGATAATCCAAAACAACCTCCATCGTGCGCCTATGTTTACAGGTGTGGTCAAGGGAGTGGGGCCTCGTTACTGTCCGTCAATTGAGGACAAGATTGTGCGCTTTGCGGACAAGGAACGCCACCAACTATTCCTTGAGCCAGAAGGACGCAATACAGAGGAAGTCTATGTTCAAGGACTTTCAACCAGTCTGCCTGAAGATGTCCAGCGTGAGTTGGTTCATTCTATCAAAGGTTTGGAAAATGCGGAGATGATGCGAACTGGTTATGCCATTGAGTATGATATGGTCTTGCCACACCAGTTGCGTGCAACTCTGGAAACCAAGAAAATCTCAGGACTTTTTACTGCTGGTCAGACAAATGGAACGTCAGGTTATGAAGAAGCTGCTGGCCAAGGGATTATCGCGGGTATCAATGCGGCTCTGAAAATCCAAGGCAAGCCTGAGTTGATTTTGAAGCGCAGTGACGGTTATATCGGGGTAATGATTGATGACTTGGTAACCAAGGGAACGATTGAACCTTACCGTCTATTGACCAGTCGAGCTGAATACCGCCTCATCCTTCGCCATGACAATGCTGATATGCGTTTGACTGAGATGGGACGCGAGATTGGACTTGTGGACGATGAACGTTGGGCTCGCTTTGAAATTAAGAAAAATCAATTTGACAATGAGATGAAGCGTCTAGACAGCATCAAACTAAAGCCAGTCAAGGAAACTAATGCCAAGGTTGAGGAGATGGGATTCAAGCCGTTGACAGATGCAGTGACAGCTAAGGAATTCCTTCGCCGTCCAGAAGTTTCTTATCAAGATGTGGTGGCCTTTATCGGACCAGCTGCAGAGGACTTGGATGACAAGATTATCGAATTGATTGAAACAGAAATCAAGTACGAAGGCTATATTTCAAAAGCCATGGATCAGGTAGCCAAGATGAAACGCATGGAAGAAAAACGTATTCCAGCCAATATTGACTGGGATGACATTGACTCCATTGCAACCGAAGCTCGTCAGAAGTTCAAACTTATCAACCCAGAAACCATCGGCCAAGCCAGTCGTATTTCGGGAGTAAATCCTGCAGATATTTCTATTTTAATGGTGTATCTTGAAGGTAAAAATCGTAGTATTTCTAAAAATCAAGAAAAGAAAGCATAGAGAAAAACAGCTCCGAAAACGGGGCTGTTTTATGATTTATTCTTCATCTGGCGTGAGGATCATCGGGATGATGATCGGTTCACGTTCTGTATTTTCATAAAGGAAGGGGCGAATAGCGTTGACAATGGCGCCATTGACAGATTGCACGCTAGCGTCCTTGTTTTTTAGTGCGATACGAATGGCATTGAAGAGGATACGCTGGCTTTGGCGAATCAAGTCGCCAGACTCTCTCATGTAGACAAAGCCTCGGCTGAGGATGTCTGGACCAGATAGAATCATCTGCGATTTGAAGTCAACAGTTGCGACTGCCAGAACGACACCGTCTTCAGATAGGTCACGACGGTCTTTGAGGACAGCGGCACCGATTTCACCGATACGATTTCCATCGACATAGATGTCTTGGGCGTTGAAATGACCTGCGATACGAGCAGAATCTGCAGTAAGGGCAAGCACATCGCCATTGCTCATGATAAAGATATTGTCCTTCTCAACACCAGTATCCACTGCTAGTCCAGCGTGGACCTTTTGCATGCGGTATTCACCGTGGACAGGCATGAAGTATTTTGGCTTAATCAAGCGGAGCATGAGTTTTTGCTCTTGCTGGCCACCGTGTCCAGATGTATGGATATTGTTAACCTTACCGTGGATAACTTCGACACCAGCTTCTGAAATAATATTGATCAGCTTGTTGACGCTAGTAGTGTTTCCAGGGATTGGACTTGAAGAGAAGATAACTGTATCACCAGGTTGGAGTTGTACCTGACGGTGGGTTCCGTTGGCGATACGAGAGAGGGCAGCCATCGGTTCCCCCTGACTACCTGTACAGAGGATGAGAACCTCGCCCGCAGGGTAGTCTTTAATTTCATTTGGCTCGATAAAGGTTCCCTTAGGAGCTTTGATGTAGCCAAGCTCGATTCCGTTGACAATGGCTTTTTCCATAGAGCGACCAAAGACCGCAATCTTGCGTCCAGTCTTAACAGCGGCTTCTGTCGCTTGCTGGAGACGGAAGATATTTGAGGCAAAGGATGCAAAGATGATACGTCCTTCAATGCCTTGGATAATCTTCATGATGGACTGGCCAACGACTTTTTCAGAGTTGGTAAAGGTTGGAATTTCTGCATTTGTCGAGTCAGACAGGAGACAGAGTACACCTTCTTCACCAAGCGCAGCCATACGGTGCAAATCTGCTGGTTCACCAACTGGTGTTAAGTCAAACTTGAAGTCACCCGTACAGACAATTTTCCCTTGAGGAGTATGAATGACAATCCCCAAAGGCTCTGGAATAGAGTGAGTCGTTCTAAAGAAAGTTGCCTTGAGATTTTTAAAGGTCAACTCAGTGTTGTGGTTGATTTCGTAAAGTTTGGCGTTGCGCAAGAGGCCGTGTTCTTCGAGTTTCCCACGGATCAAAGCCAAGGCAAGTGGTCCAGCATAGATAGGGACATTTGCTTGCTTGAGTAGGAAAGGAATCCCACCGATGTGGTCCTCGTGTCCGTGTGTGATTAAGACAGCCTTGACGCGGTCGATATTGTCCACGATGTATGAGTAGTCAGGAATGACATAGTCGATACCCAGCAAGTCATCTTCTGGGAATTTAATCCCAGCATCGACGATAACAATCTCGTCTTGGTATTCAATCCCGTAAGTGTTTTTCCCGATTTCTCCCAGACCACCGATGGCAAAAACGCCGACTTCTTCAGGTTTAAGAGTGTAGGCCATATTAGAACTCCGTAATTTCGAAGGCGCCAGTTTCTTTTTCGTAATCTAGCAATTTGTCAGACAAGAGTTCGATATACTCGATATTGTACTCTGGGCGATTTTCTTCGACAAGTTGGCGAGCAGCGATACGGCCCTCAAGTTCTGAGTTAGCATCGATGTCTAGGTATAGTGCGCGTGTTGTTTCACGGCGTGGGCTACGTTCTTTTGTTTCTTGATAAAAAACTTTGTAAATCATATAGTTCCTTTCTATTTACAGGTCAGCTTATTCCAAACTTTTAGCAGAGAATTGCTTGATTTCATTCCATTTTTGTCTAGATTGACCTTGATTCGTTACAATTATTTCAATTATACCACAAAATGAAAAATTAGTAAAAGACGGAAACGAGAAAGTCATAGGGTTACTCGTTGGTAAGCGTTTGCAAAAATAAAGAAAATATGTTATTTTGATAATGGAAGTGGAATTTATCATTTGTCACAATTCCCTATAGTTTTTAAGTCAAGGAGGTTGCCCTATGTATAATTTATTTGCTTTTGCTATCGGAGCTCGCTTAGTAGCTTTTATTGTTTTTGTTGCTTGCGTTTATGGAGGGAATCTTCTATTTGCCAAACTGGAACAACGACAAACCAAGTTCTTGTGGAAAATTACCTTTGTGACTCTCTACTCGCTTTTTCTCCTCCTCGTAACCTATGTAGTTTGGTTTATATTTTACTTTGGATTAAATGCTTAGATGCCCTGCTCTGCTGGGGTATTTTTGTTTGGGGGCAAAGAAAATTCCACCCCATCTATCAAGATGAGGTGGTCTTTGCATTTTTCTAAAATGACATGACAATGGAATTTTCAGAGCTTATTAGCTTTATATTAATGATTCTTCTGCTCAAAAATAGAGTTGAAGACTAAAAACAAAACAATACAAACAGATAAATCGATTGGTAAAGGGATAGTAGTAATGTTTAAATCATTGAGAATGCTGAGCAAACTATAAGAGATAAAGATAATAAAATTTATCCTTCTAAAAATGTGTTTTTTATCTAGCATGACTTACCAAACTTTTTACGAAGGTCTTTTCCAATGGTATAACCTGCCATAAATAAAGCGATACCAACACCTACACCAAAACCACCCTTTATTTCTTGCAATTCCTTATTAGAAATTTCACAATAGTTGTTCAAATCTTTCATCATATTAATCTCCTCCTAAAAAATAACCAGCTGCCAAACCAGAACCTATAAGTGCTGTTCCACCTGCAATAGCTTTCCAAGATACTGCTACTCCAAAGATAACCAAGGGAGCGAGACCGCCATCAATATCTGATAATTCATTTTCAGATAAGGATAAAAATTGATTGTCAAGAACGTCAAAATTTGTCATTGAACTTTCCTCCTTTTTTCTTGTTCACTTTTATATTCGGAAAAGAAAAGGAAAAGTGAGCATTTTTTAAATTATTTTTTAGCTAAGTATAGGCATTTTTGTTTGGGGGCAAAGAAAATTCCCATGTGCCAGCTTTTGTAGTATAATAGTAAGCAGACAAAAAGATAGGAATGTGTTATGAAAGTATTAGCTTTTGATACGTCCAGCAAGGCTCTTTCTCTCGCTATTTTAGAGGACAAGCAGGTTCTTGCCGAGACGACGATTAATATTAAGAAAAATCACAGTATTACCCTTATGCCTGCCATCGATTTTTTGATGGCAAGTTTGGATTGGACACCCAAGGATTTGGACCGAATCGTGGTGGCGGAAGGGCCAGGTAGCTACACAGGTTTGCGAATCGCGGTAGCAACTGCCAAGACTTTGGCTCATACCCTGAACATTGAGTTAGTTGGTATGTCTAGCCTCTTGGCTCTGGTGCCCTACCAACAAGAAGGCTTGTTCGTTCCCTTGATGGATGCGCGTCGCAACAATGTTTATGCAGGATTTTATGAAAATGCCAAACCTGTCATGCCAGAAGCGCACCTATCTTTTGAAGAGGTGTTAGAGAAAGTTAAGGGTGCTAGTCAGGTAACCTTTGTCGGAGAAGTTGCCCCCTTTGTGGAGCAGATTCAAGAACACTTGCCAAGGACTAATTACAAAGAAACCTTGCCTAATGCAGCCAATCTTGCTCTTTTGGCTTGGGACAAGGAAGCAGACTCCTTGCATGATTTTGTGCCGAACTACCTCAAGCGTGTTGAGGCTGAGGAAAACTGGCTCAAGAACCATACCGAGTCTGGTAAGTCCTACATTAAACGCCTATGATAGAAATCAAACGAACTCACCAGCAACCTGATCTGGCTCAAGCCATCTACGCTGTTATGATAGCTGTTTACCCAGTCAGTCCTTGGACGCTGGAACAAATCCAAGCAGACCTGTCCCAAGACCAGACTTGGTATGCTCTAGCTTATGATGGGGAAGAAGTGATTGGCTTTCTAGCTGTGCAGGAGAATCTTTTTGAGGCAGAAGTCCTGCAAATCGCTGTCAAACAAACCTATCAGGGTCAGGGAATTGCATCAGCCTTGTTTGCTCAATTGCCGACAGACAAGGAGATTTTCCTCGAAGTCAGAAAGTCAAATCACCGAGCACAAGCATTTTACAAGAAAGAAAAGATGGCAGTCATCGCTGAGCGAAAGGCCTACTACCATGACCCAGTCGAGGATGCCATTATCATGAAGAGAGAAATAGATGAAGGATAGATATATTTTAGCATTTGAGACATCCTGTGATGAGACCAGTGTCGCCGTCTTGAAAAACGACGATGAGCTCTTGTCTAATGTCATTGCTAGTCAAATTGAGAGCCACAAACGTTTTGGGGGCGTAGTGCCAGAAGTAGCCAGTCGTCACCATGTCGAGGTCATTACAGCCTGTATCGAGGAGGCTCTAGCAGAAGCAGGGATTACCGAAGAGGACGTAACAGCTGTGGCGGTTACCTATGGACCTGGCTTGGTGGGAGCTTTACTAGTTGGTTTATCAGCTGCTAAGGCCTTTGCTTGGGCACATGGACTTCCGCTGATTCCCGTTAACCACATGGCTGGTCACCTTATGGCAGCTCAGAGCGTGGAGCCTTTGGAGTTTCCCTTGCTAGCCCTCTTGGTCAGCGGTGGACACACAGAGTTGGTTTATGTTTCGGAGGCTGGTGACTACAAGATTGTTGGGGAAACGCGAGATGACGCGGTTGGTGAGGCCTATGATAAGGTCGGCCGTGTCATGGGCTTGACCTATCCTGCCGGTCGTGAGATTGACGAGCTGGCTCATCAGGGGCAGGATATTTATGACTTTCCTCGTGCCATGATTAAGGAAGATAATCTGGAGTTTTCATTCTCAGGTTTGAAATCTGCCTTTATCAATCTTCACCATAATGCCGAGCAAAAGGGAGAAAGTCTGTCTACAGAGGACTTGTGTGCATCCTTCCAAGCAGCTGTCCTGGATATTCTCATGGCAAAAACTAAGAAGGCTTTGGAGAAATACCCTGTTAAAACTCTAGTCGTGGCAGGTGGTGTGGCAGCCAATAAAGGTCTCAGAGAACGCCTAGCAACCGAAATCGCAGATGTCAAGGTCATCATTCCACCTCTGCGCCTCTGCGGAGACAATGCAGGTATGATTGCCTATGCCAGCGTCAGCGAATGGAACAAAGAAAACTTTGCAAGCTTGGACCTCAATGCCAAACCAAGTCTCGCTTTTGATACCATGGAATAAAGAGTCAGCTTAGGGCTGGCTTTTTTGCTCTCTTAAATGTCAGAATATTTTGACAAATAATTGTGAATAATGATATACTATATAAAAAATAGGAGGTGGTCAGATGATTGGGAGAATGGAATTGGGGGAATTTTACAAGGAATTACGTTTGGCTAGAAAGCTCAAGCAGTCAGATGTGGCTTGTGCTGGTCTAACAGCCTCTCAGTTGTCCAAGTTTGAACTAGGGCAGTCTATGCTATCTGCGGATAAGTTGATCCTAGCCATCCAAGGGATCAATATGAATTTTGATGAGTTTGGTCATAAGCTAAACAATTATCAAGAATCCCTACATATGCAGATTGGTAGAAAGGTTGTGGATCGCTTTGCCCACCAAGATATAGCTGGTTTAGAGCAACTGTTGGAGGAAGTCGAGCAAGAACAGATGGCAGAGACCTATCGTCGTTTGAATGCCATTGTAATTAAAAACGCACTCCATTCCTTAAATAAGAACTATCCATTAGTAAAAGAAGATAGCGAGTTTTTGACTATCTATCTCTATGCTATTGAGTCTTGGACCTGGTTTGAACTCTATCTCTTTTGCAATACCATGCCCTTCTTGAGCAATCAAGATTTGATATTTTTATCGACCGCTTTAATTGAGAAATCTAGGGAATTTAAAGAGTTGGTACATAATCGATTGTATATGAAAAGTGGATTTCTGAATATTATATCAGAACTCATGGAGCGTAAACTTTTCTCTTATATCCCAATTTTTGAAGCTGAGCTAGAGAGCATGCTTCGTCCATACGATGTTTTTGAAAAAGTATTGTGGCAGTTTTTAAAGAAAATGAAGATTTTCCTTCAAACCAAAGGAAGCAATCAAAAAGAGATTGAAAGATTTATCCAATCTCTGCAAGTATTAGAAAATCCACAATTGCTAGCCCTCTTCGAATTGCGTTTGAAGCAATACAAAGAACTTATTGAGTAGTCAACAATTGCAAATCTGAAATTTCTATAAGAAAAAATATCAAATATGCGATTTTCTAAAATAAGCTAATTTTCGTGTTATACTATCCTTGTAAAGCACTTCAAGCAGATCCTAAGTCGCAGAAGTGGTTTATAGATGGGAATTCGTACAGTATATGTTTAATTATGAGCATACTGTAAATGGCTGGACTAAAAGTGAAACTTGGCGTCCTAGATAAAATGAGGTAAACGATGGAAAAACAAAGTCAGTTACAAATGTTAATTCATTCCCTATACAATAATAAAGAAATTAGCTTGACGGAAGAATTTAGGAAGCAATTGCTGGAAACAGCAAAACAGTTCTCTAGTACTAATGAAGATTTGTTAGCTGTACGTCTTTCTTTTGCCGTCTCTAAAGAATTGTTGAGCTTTAAAGGTGAACCGCCGACAGAGTTGTTGGATTTAGCAAAATTTGTCCAAAAGAAAGAAGCTAAATACAAGCAGGGAATAGTGTGGTCTGGTATTTTTAAGATATGATTTATTATAAAATACGGCATGAACATCATATAATGGATGAATCTGAATATGAGCAAGGCTTGGAGTTCAATATTAAACCAAGTCTTGTTTTCTATACACTGGAACTTTAAAAGGAGTTGTGATGAAAGTATTTCTTCAAAATAGAAATTTTAGGCAATTAACCATCAACCAGTGGATTTCAACGGTTGGGGATACGATTTTTTATCTGGCCTTTTTGAATTATGTGGCAGATGCATCTTTTGCCCCTTTGGCGATTTTACTGATCACGATTTCAGAAACCCTTCCTCAAGTTCTGCAAATCTTTCTGGGAGTTTTGGCGGATTTTCAACATCATCGTGTCCTAAAATATACAATGATTAGTTTTGCAAAATTTTTGCTTTACTCTATCGTTTCTTTATCACTTTCAGGGCAGTCCTTTTCCTTGTTATTAGTAGCATTTATTTGTCTGATTAACCTCTTATCTGACACATTGAGTTATTTTTCAGGCGCCATGCTCACTCCGATTTTCATTAGAATTATTGGGCAAGACCATCTGGCAGAAGCTATTGGATTTAAACAGTCAACTGTTAGTTTAGTGAAAACAATCAGTAATATTCTAGGAGGAGTCTTACTAGGTATTCTATCTATCCAGTCTATTTCCTTACTGAATGCTCTGACCTTTTTAATCGCATTTTTAGGTATTCTTTTCATAAAAACAGACCTCTTGAAAGTAGAAAAAACGATTAGCTATCAAGAAGGACTCTCTGTAAAATCCTTTTGCCAGCATCTGCTCCAATCATCAAAATTGATATGGAATATGAATAAGATGCTCTTGGTTTTGTTTATTATCTCTATTAGTCAAGCAGTGATAAATGTTACAGTTCCTGTTTCTACTCTGTTTTTGAGGAATCAGCCCTTTTTGAATTTACAAACAGGTCAATCTCTTGCCTTGTTATCCACCCTTGAATTGTCAGCCCTTATTGTCGGAAGCCTTGTGAGTGGCTATCTGAAGAATACAATCTCCATAAAACTAGCCCTATATGCCTCGCTTATTATCCAATTACTCCTTTTAGTTGGCTTTGTGGCAGTTCGTTTTGACTGGATTCTTATCTTTAGTGCCTTGGATGCCTTTTTCGCAGGTATCCTCTCTCCTCGATTACAGGAACTCATTTTTAAACAAATACCTGAGGAGTCAATGGGAGCAGTTCAATCCTCTATCGGTGCCATTACAGTTGTTTTACCTAGCTTATTTACAATAGCTTTGGTAACCATTGCTACTAGCTTTGGAACTCTGGCAGTTAGCTTTGTTTTATTGCTATTTCTTCTAGCTGCCTTTATCATACTCTTGAATATCCGTGAAAACATTTAGCGAAGAATGTGTATATTATATGTTTGAGACTGGATTCCAGTCTGTTTATGATGGCTACAATCAGCAGACTGTTAAATTTTTGAGAAAGTTGCTTGACATTTCAGACCAATCGGTTTATAATTAAAAAATGTAGAGATAAATACATGAGAAAAGAAGAAAAAACAAGACTACGAAGAGAGAAAATCATTACCGCTGCTTTGTTTGAATTTGCTACAAAAGGCTATCAAGGTTTTGTCATCAATGAACTTTGTAAAGTGGATGGTATTTCCAAAGGAGTTTTGTATCATAATTTTTCAGGGAAATCAGACCTCCATCTAACTTGTTTTCAGGAGAGTTTTGAGAAAGCTTTGGCAGTGTTTCTGGGGGTGGAAGGTCAAGTGCCCTCCTTAGCTGATTATATGGAAAGACGTCACCAATTTTATCAGCAATACCCAGAACATAGCCACATTTTCTTTGAGGCAATGATTGCGACACCAGAAGAATTGGAAGCAGACATTGCACCACAGAAAGCTATCTTTTTGGACTTGAATGAACAAGTTTGTCAAAAACTTATATCAGAATCCAAACTGAAAGAGCATATTGATGAGAAACGAGCTATGGACTATCTGCGATTGATTCAGGATATGTTTCGTTCCTATTATTTAACTGTTTCGTCAGATAGCAGTTTGCCTGACTTGGTTTCAGGATATGAACATCAATTATCACAGGTTTTGGATATGATGATTTATGGAATACTAGAGGAAGATTCCTCTAAAAAAGGAGAAAAATAATGTCGAAAATTTGGAAATGGTTGTTACTAATTGCGGGTATTTTTGCAGTTTTTGTAGGTTTTAATATGTTTGCACATCCTCTTATTAGCTTGGCTTCCATGACTTTCTGGTTTGCACTTGTATTTGCAGTTCAAGGGATTTCTGAGATTGTACAATACTTCAAATCAGAAGAAAAGCATGGCTGGAATTTATTTGGAGGAATTGTTACCCTCATCCTCGCTCTTACCTTGTTCTCAGGTAGCTTTATTGAAATGGTAACATTTGTACCATTTATCATTTCTTTATGGGCCTTGACAAATGGTATTACAAAAACTATCGTTGGTTTCAAGGTTCGTAAGACGGATAAATCGGTAGGTACCCCTCTAGTTTGGATGGGGATTTTAGGAATCGTAGCAGGTTTAATCATGATGGGACACCCATTGATGACCGGTCTCTATATTAGTTACACCATTGCCTTTGTCTTTATTTATCAAGGTATTGTGGCAATTGTTCAATTCTTCAAGATTAAATAAGAATAAAATGGAGTCTGTCTGATTACAATCAGCAGACTTTTTTCTCTTTCCTGAATGTGTTATAATAGTCCATGCTATGGCTGGAGCCTTTTCAGCCTACTTATACTCTTCGAAAATCTCTTCAAACTGCGTCAGCTTCTATCTGCAACCTCAAAACAATGTTTTGAGCAACCTGTGGCCAGCTTTCTAGTTTGCTCTTTGATTTTCATTGAGTATTATTAAGACAATATGAGGAGAAAGATGAAAGAAAAAGGATTTTGGGAGGGGGCGCAGGCGGCCATGCCAACGGCCCTTGGTTATGTCAGTATTGGCTTGGCCTGTGGGATTATTGGTGCGCCCTATGTGACACCTGTTGAGATGGGCTTGATGAGCCTCTTTGTTTATGCTGGGAGCGCCCAGTTTGCCATGTTGGCACTGATTGCGGTTCAAGCACCTGTGGCAGCTATTGCTATGACGGTCTTTTTGATTAATTTGCGTCTCTTTTTGTTGAGTTTGCATGCGTCAACCTATTTCCGTCATACCAGTCTCTGGCAAAATATCGGTATGTCTAGTCTCTTGACGGATGAGACTTATGGCGTTTTGATGGGCGAGTTAGCCCATACAGACAAGGTCAATCCTATGTGGATGCACGGAAACAATCTCAACAGCTATGTGGCTTGGTTTGTGGGAACAGTTGTCGGAACGGCTCTGGGTGGTCTGCTGCCAAATCCAGAAATCTTTGGCTTGGATTTTGCCCTGGTTGGGATGTTCATTGGAATTTTTGCTTCGCAATTCCAGATTATGCAAAGACGGATTCCTGTCCGCAATCTGCTCATTATCCTAGCAGTTGTTGCGGTGTCCTTCTTTTTACTCTTAACAGTGGTGTCTCAGTCGCTAGCTGTTCTGTTTGCGACCTTGCTAGGTTGTACAATGGGGGTGGTTTTAGATGGTCAGTAAGTATCTTTTATTAGCAGTTATTTTCTCTGGCTTGGTGACTTGGATTCCCCGTATGATTCCCTTCATCTTGGTCAAGTATAAGGGCTTGCCTGCAATCGTTGAGCGTTTTTTGAAATTCTTGCCTGTTTCTATTATCTTTGCCTTGATTCTTTCAAGCGTAGTGACAGGCAAGGTTGGGAGTCTTCCTCAAATCAAATGGCTGGACTTCTTAGCAGTCTTTCCAACGGCTTGGGTAGCCTTTCGCTACCGCAATCTAGTTGGAACAGTTCTCTTTGGAGTGGTCTTAACTGCAGTCTTGCGTTTGGTCTTTTAATACTCTTCGAAAATCTCTTCAAACCACGTCAGCGTCGCCTTACCGTATATATGTTACTGACTTCGTCAGTTCTATCTACAACCTCAAAGCAGTGCTTTGAGCAACCTGCGGCTAGCTTCCTAGTTTGCTCTTTGATTTTCATTGAGTATAAATCAGCCATAAAGAAAACCTATCACAGAGATAGATATCATATAATGGCGCAAATGGTCTTTTTCTGTTAAGATTATAAGGTATTCTATTTTGGAGGAAATGACATGAAAAAAATCGTTAAATACTCATCTCTTGCTGCCCTAGGGCTTGTTGCTGCAGGTGTACTAGCAGCTTGCTCAGGTGGTGCTAAGAAAGAGGGAGAAGCAGCTAGCAAGAAAGAAATTATCGTTGCAACTAATGCTACACCAAAACCATTCAACTATGAAGAAAATGGCGAATTGACTGGTTACGAAATTGAAGTGGTTCGCGCTATCTTTAAAGACTCTGACAAGTATGATGTCAAGTTTGAGAAGACAGAGTGGTCAGGAGTCTTTGCAGGACTTGATGCTGACCGTTACAATATGGCTGTTAGCAACATCAGCTACACTAAAGAACGTGCTGAAAAATACCTTTATGCAGCTCCAACTGCTAAAAACCCTAACGTTCTTGTAGTGAAAAAAGATGACCCTAGCATTAAATCGCTTGATGATATCGGTGGAAAATCAACAGAAGTTGTTCAAGGGACAACATCTGCTAAACAGCTAGAAGACTACAACAAACAACATTCAGATAATCCAACTGTCCTAAAGTATACTAAAGCGGACTTCCAACAAATCATGGGACGCTTGAGCGATGGCCAGTTTGACTATAAGATTTTTGATAAAATCGGTGTTGAAACAGTCATCAAAGACCAAGGTTTGGACAACTTGAAAGTTATTGAACTTCCAAGCGACCAACAACCTTACGTTTACCCACTTCTTGCTAAAGGTCAAGATGAGTTGAAATCATTTGTAGATAAACGTATCCAAGAACTCTACAAAGACGGAACGCTTGAAAAGTTGTCTAAACAATTCTTCGGAGACACTTACCTACCAGCAGAAGCTGATATTAAATAATTTTTTGAAATCATCCATTCTGAATAAGGTGGATGATTTCTCAGTTTTTAAGGATATAGTTTTAAACTATATATCTGACTATCTAATAACAATTTGTGAAATCAAATAAATTGTGAGATACTAGTACGGTATTATTTTTAAGGAGAAAGAATCATGAAAATCAAAAAATGGCTTGGTGTAGCAGCTCTTGCTACAGTCGCAGGTTTGGCTCTTGCAGCTTGCGGAAACTCAGAAAAGAAAGCAGACAATGCAACAACTATCAAAATCGCAACTGTTAACCGTAGCGGTTCTGAAGAAAAACGTTGGGACAAAATCCAAGAATTGGTTAAAAAAGATGGTATTACCTTGGAATTTACAGAGTTCACAGACTACTCACAACCAAACAAGGCAACTGCTGATGGCGAAGTAGATTTGAACGCTTTCCAACACTATAACTTCTTGAACAACTGGAACAAAGAAAACGGAAAAGACCTTGTAGCGATTGCAGATACTTACATCTCTCCAATCCGTCTTTACTCAGGTTTGAATGGAAGTGACAACAAGTACACTAAAGTAGAAGACATCCCAGCAAACGGAGAAATCGCTGTACCAAACGACGCTACAAACGAAAGTCGTGCACTTTACTTGCTTCAATCAGCTGGCTTGATTAAATTGGATGTTTCTGGAACTGCTCTTGCAACAGTTGCTAACATCAAAGAAAATCCAAAGAACTTGAAAATCACTGAATTGGATGCTAGCCAAACAGCTCGTTCATTGTCATCAGTTGACGCTGCCGTTGTAAACAATACCTTCGTTACAGAAGCAAAATTGGACTACAAGAAAGCACTTTTCAAAGAACAAGCTGATGAAAATTCAAAACAATGGTACAACATCATCGTTGCGAAAAAAGATTGGGAAACATCACCAAAAGCTGATGCTATCAAGAAAGTGATCGCAGCTTACCACACAGATGACGTGAAAAAAGTTATCGAAGAAACATCAGACGGTTTGGATCAACCAGTTTGGTAATAAGAAACAGGGAGGTGGGAGAGAAAATTCCACCTCTTGCTTTTGTATAGAGCATGGATTGTAAAGAAGACTATAGGTTCATAGAAAGGTAGAGAGAATATGGTTTTTCCTAGCGAACAAGAACAGATTGAAAAATTTGAAAAGGATCATGTGGCCCAGCATTATTTTGAGGTTTTGCGTACCTTGATTTCTAAGAAGTCGGTCTTTGCCCAACAGGTTGGACTTAAGGAAGTCGCCAACTATCTGGGTGAGATTTTCAAACGTGTTGGGGCTGAAGTGGAGATTGATGAGACTTATACGGCTCCCTTAGTCATGGCGCATTTCAAGAGTTCGCGCCCAGATGCTAAGACCTTGATTTTCTATAACCACTATGACACTGTGCCAGCGGACGGGGATCAGGTCTGGACAGAGGATCCTTTTACGCTTTCGGTGCGCAATGGCTTCATGTATGGGCGTGGGGTTGATGATGATAAGGGTCATATCACAGCTCGTTTGAGTGCTTTGAGAAAATACATGCAACACCATGATGACCTGCCTGTCAATATCAGTTTTATCATGGAGGGAGCGGAGGAATCGGCTTCGACAGACCTAGATAAGTATCTAGAAAAGCATGCGGATAAACTCCGTGGTGCGGATTTATTGGTCTGGGAACAAGGAACCAAAAATGCTTTGGAGCAGTTAGAAATTTCTGGTGGAAACAAGGGGATTGTGACCTTTGATGCCAAGGTGAAAAGCGCTGATGTGGATATCCATTCTAGTTATGGTGGGGTTGTGGAATCAGCTCCTTGGTACCTCCTTCAAGCCTTACAGTCTCTTCGTGCGGCAGATGGACGTATCTTGGTTGAAGGCTTGTATGAAGAAGTACAAGAGCCAAATGAACGGGAATTGTCCTTGGTGGATACCTACGCTCAACGAAATCCTGGGGAAATCAGCCAGATTTATGGTTTGGAATTGCCTCTTTTACAAGAGGATCGTGCAGCCTTTCTAAAACGTTTCTTTTTTGAACCAGCCCTTAATATCGAAGGGATTCAGTCAGGTTATCAAGGGCAAGGAGTTAAAACGATTTTGCCTGCAGAAGCTAGTGCCAAGCTAGAAGTTCGTTTGGTTCCTGGCTTAGAACCGCATGATGTTCTGGAAAAAATTCGGAAACAGCTAGACAAAAATGGCTTTGATAAGGTAGAATTATACTATACCTTGGGAGAGATGAGCTATCGAAGCGATATGAGCGCGCCAGCTATTCTTAATGTAATCGAGTTGGCCAAGAAATTCTATCCACAGGGCGTTTCAGTCTTGCCGACTACAGCAGGCACTGGGCCTATGCATACGGTATTTGACGCCCTAGAGGTGCCAATGGTGGCCTTCGGTCTAGGAAATGCTAATAGCCGGGACCACGGTGGAGATGAGAACGTGAGAATCGCCGATTACTACACCCATATTGAATTAGTAGAGGAGCTGATTAGAAGCTATGAGTAGAGATATTATCAAGTTAGATCAGATCGATGTGACTTTTCATCAAAAGAAGAGAACCATCACAGCGGTCAAGGATGTGACCATTCACATCCAAGAAGGGGATATCTACGGAATCGTTGGATATTCTGGAGCAGGGAAATCAACCCTTGTACGGGTGATTAACCTCTTGCAAAAACCATCTGCAGGGAAAATTACCATTGACGATGATGTGATTTTTGATGGCAAGGTGACTTTGACGACCGAGCAGTTGCGTCGTAAACGTCAGGATATCGGAATGATTTTCCAGCATTTTAACCTGATGAGTCAAAAGACGGCAGAGGAGAATGTAGCCTTTGCCCTTAAACACTCTGGACTCAGCAAGGAAGAAAAGAAGGCTAAAGTAGCTAAGTTGTTGGACTTGGTTGGCTTGGCAGACCGTGCTGAAAACTACCCTTCACAACTATCTGGAGGGCAAAAACAGCGTGTGGCCATTGCGCGTGCCTTGGCCAATGATCCGAAAATCTTGATTTCAGACGAATCAACTTCTGCGCTTGATCCGAAGACAACCAAGCAAATTTTGGCCTTGTTGCAAGATTTGAACCAAAAATTAGGTTTGACCGTTGTCTTGATTACGCATGAAATGCAGATTGTCAAAGATATTGCCAACCGTGTAGCAGTCATGCAGGACGGGCATTTGATTGAGGAGGGTAGTGTTCTTGAAATCTTCTCAGATCCTAAACAACCTTTGACTCAAGACTTTATCTCAACAGCTACAGGTATTGACGAAGCCATGGTCAAAATCGAGAAGCAAGAAATCGTAGAACACTTGTCTGAAAACAGTCTTTTAGTGCAACTCAAGTATGCAGGTGCTTCGACAGACGAGCCACTTTTGAATGAATTGTACAAACATTACCAAGTAACGGCTAATATCCTCTATGGCAATATCGAAATCCTCGATGGCACTCCTGTTGGAGAATTAGTTGTGGTCTTGTCGGGTGAAAAAGTAGCGCTAGCAGGTGCCCAAGAAGCCATTCGTCAAGCAGGCGTACAACTAAAAGTATTGAAGGGAGGACAGTAAGATGGAATCATTGATTCAAACCTATTTGCCAAATGTCTATAAGATGGGCTGGGCTGGTCAAGCAGGCTGGGGAACAGCCATCTACCTAACCCTTTATATGACAGTTCTTTCCTTCATCATCGGAGGTTTCTTGGGGCTAGTGGCAGGTCTCTTCCTTGTCTTGACAGCGCCAGGTGGTGTCTTGGAAAATAAGGTCGTTTTCTGGATTTTGGATAAGATTACCTCTATTTTCCGTGCGGTGCCATTTATCATCCTCTTGGCAGTCTTGTCACCCTTCTCCCATTTAATCGTAGGGACAAGCATTGGTCCAAATGCGGCTATCGTACCGCTATCTTTTGCGGTATTTGCCTTCTTTGCCCGTCAAGTACAGGTGGTATTGGCTGAGCTAGATGGTGGTGTCATTGAGGCGGCTCAAGCTAGCGGAGCGACATTCTGGGACATCGTGGGTGTTTACCTATCAGAAGGTCTTCCAGATTTGATCCGTGTGACAACTGTGACATTGATTTCCCTTGTTGGGGAAACAGCTATGGCGGGAGCGGTCGGAGCAGGTGGTATTGGTAACGTAGCTATCGCCTATGGATTTAACCGCTACAATCACGATGTGACTATCTTGGCAACCATCATTATCATTTTGATTATCTTTGCGATCCAATTCTTGGGAGATTTCTTGACTAAGAAATTGAGTCATAAATAAAAAGAGCCGTGAGGCTCTTTTTATTTATCAGATTTTCTGTGCAAATTTTTTACTCAAGGCTTGTCCAATCAAGGCGCCAACTAGGGCTCCGATGACAACACTAGCGATAAATAGAAGGATGGTTCCAGGATTTGGTGAGACCATGATACGGTCGATATATTCTTGGGATTTTCCTCTTGCTAGAAGAGTAGCCATATAGGTTTGGGGCGCAATCCACATGAGTAAGATTGGACCAGTTGAACTAAAGGCGAAAATAATGAAAGAAAGCAAATTTTTTGTTTGGTCCTTGTATTTTCCTAAATGAGCTACTCCATCTGCTAGGAGGCCACAGATAATTCCAGGAAGGAAGGCACCGGCACCGTGTTTGCTCCCCAAGAAAAAGAGGGCCATGACAAGGCCGATAGTGGTAATGGCTCCAAAGCGCGGAACTTTTGCTACTAGGATTATATAGACGCTACCACCGACAAGGGCAGTAAAGGCAGGTGCATAAAACATGTTTCCAGTTTGGTCAAGGAGATTGCCCAAAAGGACACCAATTCCCATGCAGAGGAAGTAAAGAACTGCAAAGAGCAGTGTAGTTAAGATAGATTTTTTCATGAATTGTCTCCTGATAATTTTCTCACAATTCTCATTGTACCACGGTTTGGTGGGATTGTAAATGGATAGTCTATGTTTTTGAAAACGCTTGAAATATGATATAATAGTTTCATAGTTATTTTTAGGGGGATATCATGGGTAGATTTTTAGACTTTGTCTTTAATCGTTTCTTTTTAGGAATGATTGCGACAGCCTTCTTTTGGCTACTAACCTTGGTGGGAGGAATTATCTTTGGTCTAGCGCCAGCTAGTGCCACCTTGATGAGCCTATATGCAGAACATGGTTATAGCTTTCGGGAATACAGTTTGAAGGAGGCTTGGTCTCTTTACAAGCAAAATTTTGTCTCAAGCAACCTGATTTTCTATAGCTTTTTAGGGGTGGATTTAGTTTTAATCTATGGCTTGTATCTCTTGGTGCAATTGCCTCATCAAACCATCATTCATTTGATTGCTACCTTTTTGAATGTCCTAGTAGTCGCCCTGCTCTTTTTGGCCTATACAGTGTCTTTGAAATTACAAGTTTATTTTGACTTATCCTATCGAAATAGCCTCAAACTATCCTTGATTGGCATCTTTATGAGTCTAGCAGCTGTGGCCAAGGTTCTCCTTGGGACAGTGTTACTTGTGGCAATTGGTTACTATATGCCTGCTCTGCTCTTCTTTGTAGGAATTGGGATGTGGCATTTCTTTATCAGTGATATGTTGGAACCTGTCTATGAAAGCATCCATGAAAAATTGGCGACAAAATAGAATGAAGCAGTTTTGGCTACATACGCTTCTGAGAACCTACACTTCAGTTATGATGATTATTATTGCGAGTTTTGCAATCTTACTCTCTTACGCTGACTGGGATTCACGGGAAAAGGAAGCCCAGAGAGTAGCCCAGCGTGTAACCACTCGAACAGTTGAAGAGGTGGAATATTATTATCGCGAGTCAGTTCAGCTAGCGCAAGATTTAGTAGCCAATCAAGACCGGATACAAGGGGTTTATAAGTACTTTAGCCTATCAACTTCTGAGTATTTTTATTGGTTGTTGGAGCATCAAGCGGCTTCCTCAACTTCTATTTCTCTGTATGAAAATATTGATGACCTGTATGTCCAAAATGACTATATAACGGGTGTTGCAATCGTCTTGCAGGACTTTAAAGAAGTTTATGTGTCAACAAGGGATAAAAGAAGTGGGCATGTCTTGCCTGCTGAGGCTTTTAAACCGGAGGCCAATAGTTTTGGAGTTCCTATTTTAGACCCAGCGACGGATCAATCTATAGGGGTTGTTTATATTTCCTTGGATCCAGAAATCTTATACCATGCTGTAGACAATACCCGAGGTCATATCCCGATGGCTGTGACTGTGACATCGCCTTTTGATACGGAGATTTTTCATATTGGTGAGAGGGTCGATAGGGAACATGAGAACTGGTTTGTCGGTTTTACCTCTCATGGCTATCAGGTTCAGGTAGCAGTTCCTAAAAACTTTGTTTTACAAGGTACGGTGGCTAGCTCTGCTTTGATTGTGGGCTTAAGTCTTCTCTTTATTGTCATTCTCTATTTGACTTTGAGACAGACCTTTGCTAATTACCAAAAGCAGGTAGTGGATTTGGTGGATTCTATTCAAGCTATTGCCCAAGGGGAAGAAGGTCTTCGCATTGATACGCTTGAAAAGGATCAGGAATTGCTCTTAATCGCGGAGACGACCAATGATATGTTGGATCGATTAGAAAAGAATATCCATGATATTTATCAGTTAGAGCTTAGTCAAAAAGATGCCAATATGCGAGCCTTACAGGCGCAAATCAATCCTCACTTCATGTATAATACGCTGGAGTTTTTGCGTATGTACGCAGTCATGCAAAGTCAAGATGAGTTAGCAGATATCATTTATGAGTTCAGTAGCCTCTTGCGTAACAATATTTCTGACGAAAGAGAAACTCTTCTCAAACAGGAATTAGAATTTTGCCGTAAATATAGCTATCTCTGTATGGTTCGCTATCCCAAGTCCATTGCCTATGGTTTTAAGATAGATCCAGGGTTGGAGAATATGAAGATTCCTAAGTTTACCTTACAACCGCTGGTAGAAAATTATTTCGCGCATGGTGTTGACCACAGACGGACAGATAATGTGATTAGCATCAAGGCGCTTAAACAGGCTGGTTTTGTAGAAATTTTGGTGGTAGATAATGGCCGTGGAATGTCGACTGAAAAGCTGGTCGATATCCGAGAAAAGTTAAGGCAGAGACATTTTGAACACCAAGCCAGTTATAGTGAACAAAAGCAGTCTATCGGGATTGTCAATGTCCATGAGCGTTTTGTGCTCTATTTTGGGGATCGCTATGCCATTACTATAGAGTCTGCGGAGCAAGCAGGTGTTCAGTATCGTATTACAATTCAAGATGAGTAGAAAGGGAGAAAATGTATAAAGTATTATTAGTAGATGATGAGTACATGGTGACAGAAGGTCTGAAACGTTTGATTCCTTTTGATAAGTGGGATATGGAGGTCGTCGCAACAGCCAGTCATGCCGATGAAGCCCTAGAATATGTCCAAGAAAATCCAGTAGATGTAGTCATTTCCGATGTCAATATGCCCGACAAAACAGGGCTTGATATGATTCGGGAGATGAAAGAAATCTTACCAGATGCTGCCTATATCCTGCTCTCAGGTTATCAGGAGTTTGATTATGTAAAAAGAGCAATGAACCTTAGTGTGGTGGACTATCTGGTCAAACCTGTTGATAAGGTAGAGTTGGGAAATCTGCTGGAGAAGATTGCAGGTCAGCTCGGCGAGAGAGGAAAGAAAAGTCAGATCCTCAGTCAAGATTTAGACGAGGCTGGATTTGTTAGTTATCTAGGAGGTAAGGAGAATTGGTGGATAGGCCTATCCAAGGAAAAACAAGGCTCTTTCACCATTCCCTACTATGTCTTGGGTCAAGACTGGCAGATTTTCATTTCTGACCAACCCCTAGATGGTTTAGTCGTTACTCCCTTTGAAGCTCCCTATCAAGAACACTTTGAACGCTGGAAGCTGAATGCTGAGAAAACCCTCTTTTACGGCTCTGTAAATCTACAACGGTCTGAGAGTCTCTTTGCCTACTACGAACCGATTTATAGGGTTATCATTCAGGGGAATCTCAATCAAATCGTAGAAGAGTTAAATCTCTTGGAGAAGGTGGTTCTTGAAAATACGCCGCGTGTTCCGATTACCAAACAGCTTTTTATCCAGTTTGTCATGGATGTCTTTCATTTGTTTGAACATCTAAAGGCTGATGATTTGACGGATATTGTCAAAACGATTCATGCTATTCAATCTTTCGATGAATTGGTTCCTTATATCAAGGAAACTCTGACCCGATTCTTTGGACAATATCGTATGAATGAGAATGTGGTCAGTGTGCTAGAAGTCATTGGGCGTGATTATCAAAAAGAACTTTCCCTCAAGGATATCAGTAAAGATCTCTTTATCAATCCTGTCTATCTGGGGCAGTTAATCAAGCGTGAAACCAATTCGACCTTTGCTGAATTGCTCAATAAACAACGTATTAAGGCTGCCCAACAACTTTTGCTTTCAACTAGTGACAGTATCGAAGATATTTGTTATGCTGTTGGTTACAGTAATGTTGGATATTTCTATAAAGTGTTCCGAAAATTGTGCGGAAAATCGCCGAAAGCCTACCGAAAACAGGTAGAAACGACACTATAATATTTGTATCCCTTTACAAAAAGTGCTATAATATCAATAATAACATCAGGAGGTTCTATCATGAAAAAGAAACCAATTTATCTATGGGTCTTGCTCATCTTGTCTGCCCTTATTTCAGCTACGTCTCTGTTTGAACTTTTGAAGCCCTTGCCTAGTAAAGAAGTCCTTCGTGCTGCTCAAAAACAAGTTGCAGGGGTCAGTGCTCAGCAGGTAGAAGATAGCATTAATTTTAGCTATAGAGTGGCAGAAGCATCTCATTCTATTTTTAATGTGGCCTTGGTTGTACTATCTGCTATTTTAGTGGTAGTAGCGATTGTATTCCTTGTTCGTAAGAATTTGCAGTATGCAAACTATACTTATGTCGGCTATGTTTTGCTAGCCATTATTGGTTCGATTTATACCTATGTGACTTTACAAGACGCTTTGCAGCTGGTTCAAGATGAAACTATTCGTTTGACAATGGGTATTGGTTCAAAAGCTGTCAGCATTTTCTATATCGTCATCAATGTTCTCTTCCTAGCCCTTGTCTTCTACAAGATATGGCGTCAGCAAAAAGCCTTGGCTGAAGAAGAGGAAACAGAAGATCTTGCCTAAGTATTGACAAAAAATAACTATCAAGTTACAATCTTGGTAGTTATTTTTCGATTATACATAAAATCATGGAGGTACATATGAAGACAATTTCTTTAGTTTATATTAGTCTGAGTGGCAACACTGAAAGTTTTGTGACACGCTTGAAAGACTATCTTTTGTCCCAGTACGAGGGAATTGAGGTTCAAAAGATTCATATCAAGGATTTGGTCAAAGAAGGCCAAGATTTCTATGAAATGGACCATCCCTATGTTGCTTTTTTGCCGACTTACCTAGAAGGTGGGAATGGCGTGGATAACGGAGATGTTGAGATATTGACAACGCCAGTGGGAGATTTTATCGCCTATGGTGATAATGCTAGTAAGTGTTTTGGTGTGGTTGGTTCAGGAAATCGTAACTTTAATAACCAATACTGCCTGACAGCCAAGCAATACAGTCAACGCTTTGGCTTCCCTGTATTGGCTGACTTTGAAATGCGAGGTATGCTGGGAGATATCAAACGTGTCGCAGCTATTATCGCAGATTTGTATGAGTTGGAAAGAGAGAATTAAAGCCAATATAAGAGGCGGTTGGCGTTTTTCAACTGCTTTTTGAGTATAAACAGTCTTTGAGAACGTAAAAAAGCATAAGTTCAGGTCTTCAAAACCTTGTTCTTATGCTTTTTATCATAGAAATATTTGCTGAATTTTCTCTTGAAATGAAACCTTATCTTCATCTCGCGCTTTGTTAGTTATCCTGCTTTTCCGATTGCGAGTGCGTAGATAAAGAAGATGGCGAAGCCAAAGAGGAAAATCAATCCTGCAATGGCAAGGTGTTTGAGCCAAGAAGGAAGATGTTTGTTTTCACGCGTTACCAAGGCGTAGTTCAAAAGAGCGAAGAATGGTGTTGTCAGGAAAGAACCAATCATAGCAAAGCGGAGCATGGTTGAAACCTGACCAGCGAAGAACTTGATAATGATGATACCGATGATAGCAGTGATGGTCATCCAGATGTTCAAAGATTTACGATTGTCTTCTTTTTGACGGATTAGCAGTCGTAGAGATTCCTGATTGACACGAGAGTAACCATCGATAACGGTGATAACTGTTCCAAAGATACAGAGGAAGGCAATAAAGGTAATCAAGTAACGGGACCATTCGCCAAGAACAGAGGCATACATGCCCACGAATTGAGAGATGTATTTGGCTGAAGCGGCTTCAACTGCCTGTCCTGTAGGATACTGAATGAGTGCTCCCAGTGCTACAAAGAACACAGCTAGGATAGCTGTTCCAATATAACCAACGTTAAAGTCGAATAGGGCGTCCTCGGTGTTAAAGTTGACGGTCTTTTTCTTTTCAGCAGACCAAAGTGAGTTGATGGCTGAAATTTCAATAGGAGCAGGCATCCATCCTAGGAGAGAGACGATGAAGGGAAGAGCTGCCATTTGCCAAGGTGTTTTCTCGACAAAATTAGAGCTGTATTCTGGATGTTTAATCGCCGCGATGATAACTGCAAGAACAGTTGCAATGGTCAAAGCTGACATGATCCATTTTGCCATGCCGTCTAAGAGTTTGTAGCCTCCAAAGAGTAGCATAGTCCAAATGATGGCAACGAGAATGAGAGACCACTGAGTAATGCTAAGACCGATCATTGGGAAGGCGCTGGCGATGATAGCTGAGCACAGAATGGCGACACCAGCTGTGTTGACCATAGCCGAAAAGACATTTAGGATAAAGAAAATCCAGAGATAGAGTTTTCCTTTTTCGGCATAACCTTCAACCAAAGTCTTTCCGGTATCAGCTGTGTATTCAGCACCAAAACGGAAAAATGGATATTTAAAGACATTGGCTAAGATGACCAAGAGGAGTAGCGACCACCCATAAGAACCACCAGCTTGAGTGGAAGATACAATGTGAGAACCGCCAACAGCGGCAGAAGCCATTAGGATTCCAGGCCCCATTGCTTTTAGTTTACTTGTCCAGGTTGATTGATTTAACGAAATAGCTTGCGACATGATAAATACCTCTTTTTGAATTTTCAGAATAATCTGAATATGTAATCTATATTCTACAAAAAACTTTGGGAAAATGCAAGAATATTTTGAAAAAAGATAGAAAATTACAGAAAATTTATAAAGAAGATCTGAAAATAACTGCTATGATAGTAAGGTGCAGAAGGATAAAGAAAAACCGAGAAGTTTCTTTCTCGGATTTGCTTATTATGAGATTCCTATTTTCTATGCTCCAAGAGTTGATTGATATGGTCTACTTTTTTTGATGCTCTTTTATAGGAAATAGTCCAAATGATGAGGTAGACAATCGCAAACTCGATAATGAGTTGGAGATAGAAAATCCAGTGGAAGGGGAACCAACCTGCTAGGGTTGCTAATGGGATAAAACCTACTAGCATGAGGAAGAAATGAGTCAGAGTTGCACGGAGCAAGCTCCAGTCACGGCTGAATAATCGCTTGCCAAAGTTGAAGAGAATACCGATGGCTGCCCAGATAAGAGTGCAGTAGAGCAAGATCAGGGCACCATGAACCTGATGTTGAGCCATCATTTGTCCGATGAGAGAGTCGGGACTTAACGGGGCGTAGGTACTTGGTGCATAAATGAGTGAAAAGATGATAGAGAGGATGAGGCCGATGAGGACACCAGCAGCTGCGTCGTGAAATACTTGTTTTTTCATAGTTCTAATTTCTCCTTGATGGTTTTTAGGTAACGGCGTGAAGAGTAGGTGAAGCTTTGGTTTTTGAGAAAGATTTCTACCAGACCGTTGGGTGTGAGCTTGAGATGAGAGATGGAATCGATATTGATGATTTCTGATTGGGAAATTTGGATAAAATTGGTTGGCAGAATTTCAAGGACCTGATAGAGTCGCAAATCAATGTTGTAGGTCTGACTCGCGGTTTCTGCTAGAACCTTCCGATTCTCGATATAGAAGCGTTGAATCTTGCTAATCTCAACGAGATAGACCTGATTATCGATTTTCCCTTTGATTTTTTCTGTTAGATCCAAATTTTCTGCGAACTCGATGACTTTCTGGACTTTATCTGTCGGCTGAGGTGCTTGAACAATCAGCTTTTCCTCTTCGTAAGTTTCACTAATCTGTAGTTCTACTTTCATAAATTTCTCTCCTTGTTTTTCATACAAAATTGTGATCACTTCTTGTACACCTTTATTAAACACTATTTTATATCCTATGGCAAGGGCCTTTGTCTATGTGGAGGGATTTGGCTCCTATGTGGTGGAGCTTTTCTGTCCTTTCTGAAATATGGTATAATAGCACTAATCAATTTCTAGGAAAATAGATACAGAAAGGGGCTGAAAGATGTCTCATATTATTGAATTGCCAGAGGTGCTGGCAAACCAGATTGCAGCTGGAGAGGTTATTGAGCGTCCAGCTAGCGTTGTTAAGGAGCTGGTAGAAAATGCCATTGACGCGGGTTCTAGCCAGATTATCATTGAGATTGAGGAAGCTGGTCTCAAGAAGGTTCAAATCACAGATAATGGTCATGGAATTGCCCACGATGAGGTGGAATTGGCCCTGCGCCGCCATGCGACCAGTAAGATAAAAAATCAAGCAGATCTCTTTCGGATTCGGACGCTTGGTTTTCGTGGTGAAGCCCTGCCTTCTATAGCGTCTGTTAGTGTTCTGACCCTTTTGACGGCGGTGGATGGTGCAAGTCATGGAACCAAGCTCGTCGCGCGTGGGGGAGAAGTAGAAGAAGTCATCCCAGCGACTAGTCCTGTGGGGACCAAGGTTTGTGTGGAGGACCTCTTTTTCAACACGCCTGCCCGCCTCAAGTATATGAAGAGTCAGCAAGCGGAGTTGTCTCATATTATTGATATTGTCAACCGTCTGGGCCTGGCCCATCCTGAAATTTCGTTTAGTTTAATCAGTGATGGCAAGAAAATGACGCGAACAACTGGGACTGGTCAACTGCGCCAAGCTATCGCAGGGATTTACGGTTTGGCGAGTGCCAAGAAGATGATTGAAATTGAGAACTCTGACCTAGATTTCGAAATTTCAGGTTTTGTGTCCTTGCCTGAGTTGACTCGGGCTAACCGCAACTATATCAGCCTCTTCATCAATGGCCGTTATATCAAGAACTTTCTGCTCAATCGTGCTATTCTTGACGGCTACGGAAGCAAGCTCATGGTGGGGCGTTTTCCACTGGCTGTCATTCATATCTATATCGATCCTTATCTAGCGGATGTCAATGTGCATCCGACCAAGCAAGAGGTGCGGATTTCCAAGGAAAAAGAACTGATGACCCTGGTTTCAGAAGCGATTGCAAATAGTCTCAAGGAACAAACCTTGATACCTGATGCCTTGGAAAATCTTGCCAAATCTACTGTGCGCAATCGTGAGAAGGTGGAGCAAACCATTCTCCCACTCAAAGAAAATACGCTCTACTATGAGAAAAGTGAGCTGTCAAGATCTAGTCAAGCTGAGGTGGCTGATTATCAGGTAGAATTAACTGAGGAAGGGCAAGACTTGACCTTGTTTGCCAAGGAAACCTTGGACCAATTGACCAAGCCAGCTAAACTGCATTTTGCAGAGAGAAAGCCTGCTAACTACGACCAGCTAGATCATCCAGAGCTAGATTTAGCCAGTCTGGATAAGGCTTATGACAAGCTAGAACGAGAAGAATCATCAAGTTTCCCAGAGTTGGAATTTTTCGGACAAATGCATGGAACTTATCTCTTTGCTCAAGGGCGAGATGGACTCTACATCATAGACCAACATGCGGCTCAGGAACGGGTTAAATATGAGGAATACCGTGAAAGCATTGGCAATATTGACCAGAGCCAACAGCAACTCCTAGTGCCCTATATCTTTGAATTTCCAGCAGATGATGCTCTGCGTCTCAAGGAAAGAATGGCACTTTTGGAGGAAGTGGGCGTCTTTCTAGCAGAGTACGGGGAAAATCAATTTATCCTACGTGAACATCCTATTTGGATGGCAGAAGAAGAGATTGAATCAGGCATCTATGAGATGTGCGACATGCTCCTTTTGACCAAGGAAGTTTCTATCAAGAAATACCGAGCAGAGCTGGCTATTATGATGTCCTGCAAGCGGTCTATCAAGGCCAACCATCGTATCGATGATCATTCAGCTAGACAGCTCCTCTATCAGCTCTCTCAATGTGACAATCCCTATAACTGTCCCCACGGACGCCCTGTTTTGGTGCATTTTACCAAGTCGGATATGGAAAAGATGTTCCGACGTATTCAGGAAAATCACACCAGTCTCCGTGAGTTGGGGAAATATTAAACTAAAAGGAAAACTATGTACGAATATTTAAAAGGAATCATTACCAAAATCACTGCTAAATACATTGTTCTTGAAGTCAATGGTATCGGTTATATTTTGCATGTGGCCAATCCTTATGCCTATTCAGGACAGGTTAATCAGGAGGCTCAGATTTATGTGCATCAAGTCGTGCGTGAGGACGCTCATCTGCTTTATGGATTTCGCTCAGAAGACGAGAAGAAGCTCTTTCTCAGTCTGATTTCGGTCTCTGGGATTGGTCCTGTATCAGCTCTGGCTATCATCGCTGCCGATGACAATGCTGGCTTAGTTCAAGCTATCGAAACCAAGAACATCACCTACTTGACTAAGTTCCCTAAAATTGGCAAGAAAACAGCCCAGCAGATGGTGCTGGACTTGGAAGGCAAGGTAGTAGTTGCAGGAGATGATCTTCCTGCCAAGGTGGCAGTGCAAGCTAGCGCTGAAAACCAAGAATTGGAAGAAGCTATGGAGGCCATGTTGGCTCTGGGCTACAAGACAACTGAGCTCAAGAAAATCAAGAAATTCTTCGAAGGAACGACAGATACAGCTGAGAACTATATCAAGTCGGCCCTTAAAATGTTGGTCAAATAGGAGCAGAGCATGCCAAAACGTTGTTCTTGGGTCAAGATGACCAATCCGCTCTACATCGCCTATCATGATGAGGAATGGGGTCAGCCCCTCCATGATGACCAAGCATTGTTTGAGTTGTTGTGCATGGAAACCTATCAGGCAGGCCTGTCTTGGGAAACGGTGCTCAACAAACGCCAAGCTTTCCGAGAAGTATTTTATGGCTATCAAATTCAAGCGGTCGCAGAGATGACCGACACCGAACTGGAAGACTTGCTGGAGAATCCAGCCATCATTCGAAATAGGGCCAAGATTTTTGCTACACGCGCTAACGCCCAAGCATTTTTACTACTACAGGAAGAATATGGCTCTTTTGATGCCTATCTTTGGTCCTTTGTTGAGGGGAAAACGATCGTTAACGATGTTCCCGATTACCGCCAAGCCCCAGCTAAAACACCTCTGTCTGAGAAGTTAGCCAAAGATCTCAAAAAACGAGGCTTCAAGTTCACAGGCCCAGTCGCCGTCTTGTCTTTTCTACAGGCTGCAGGGCTAGTTGATGACCATGAGAATGATTGTGAGTGGAAAAGCGGTCGTTAGTATGTACAGGTAACTAGCATATCTGAGAATATAGAAAAAAGCTGAGAAATTTTTCCCAGCTTTTTATATATACTATTAGATTTGTTAGAGTGAAGTCAAAAAAGTGATTCCACCTAAAATAACACCAGCTGAATTTGGAATGATTAGTATCCAATCCTTCTTAGGTTCCTTTGTCCATCCATAAATAACCCAGATTAAGCAAGATATTGCAGCTGATAAAGGTTGAAATGGTTGAGCTTTATTTCCCTGTAAATTAGCGATAATTTGAGGTATGTAGGCAATAAATACTATAATTCCAATAAAGGCACCAATAGAACCTACGATTCGATTAATTTTTTGTTTTGTCATATACACCTCCTTCAAAAGGATATCATAGAAATTAGCGAAATGCAATAAATTCAGATACAAATTGTAACGAAAACCAATACAAAAGCATAAAAATAGAGAAACTATTTATTTTTTGTTATAGTCAAAGCGAATGATTTGTTCCTGTGCATCTACATAGGCGTGAACGCCAAAGGGAACAATGGCTCTTGGAGTTGCGTGGCCAACATTCAAATTATAGACAATCGGGATATTGCTATCAATGATATCCAATAGTGCCTCTTTATAGTCGTCATAGAAAGTTTCATCCATAGGTTTTCCGACCAGGAGTCCACTGATGGCCTCGAATATACCAGTGTTCTTTAAAGTCCGCAACATCTTTTTGAAGTATTCCGGCTCAGGCTTTTCTTCGCTTGTTTCTAGCAAGAGGATTTTGCCTTCCCAGTCTGACAAGTCAGGGAAAAGTTTGTATTTTTGGCAGAGCTCCGTGCTGTCTGCGTATCGAGAGTTGTCAAAGATATCGTAGAGGGATTCGAGGCAACCACCGAGAATTTTTCCCTCGAACTGGGCATTTCCTTGCAATAATTCAAAACCGGTATTTGCATGACTGACACGAGGTGTCCCCAGAGCCTTGGGACTGAAGTCAGTCCTTTCATCATACCAAACGTCACTAGGGCGGATTTCTGAGATTCTTCCCGTCTCAATCAATTCTTTAAAGTAGTGAAGGCTATAGGCTAGCATTTCTTTGTCTAATTCACAAATGTCTGCTAAGAAGGATTGACCATAAAAAGTCTTGATTCCTAGTTTATGCAACATGAGATGATTCATGGTTGTATCCGAGAAACCAAGAAATATTTTTTGTTTGATAACCTTTTGTAGTTGGTCATTTTCAAAAAGATAAGGTAGTAAGCGATAGGTATCGTCTCCACCGATGGCGCATAGGATTATGTCGATGCTATCATCAGAAAAGGCATGAATCAAATCCTCTGCACGCACTTCAGGATGGTCCTTGATAAAGTCTAATCCTTTTTGCGAATGGGGCAAAAAGATAGGATTGAGTCTCAAGTCCTTGAGACGTTGGACACCCAAGTCCACTTCGTGTTTGACAAAGTCCTCTCCGATAATGCCACTAGATAAACTAACAATACCAATAGTAGAAACCATATCTCATCCTCCTAGAAATAGATTGAGCCTATTTTATCACAAAAGATAAGAGAAAGCTATGTGGGATGTCAGAGGAATACTTTTAAATCAAGAAAGTAGTAAAAAGCAACCGCATCTGCAGTTGCTCTTATCATTCTCTTAATAACGTGTTGGTCCTGCACTTGCGCTGCGGATGTTCAAGCGTTTCTTGAGGTAGAAGCGAAGGGCTAGGAGAACTGCTCCGATAATAGCTAGTGGCAATGGAGCAAGTACTGGGTTAAGGTTAGCTGGTAGGAAGCTTGTTGCAAAGAAGACAAGCAACCAAAGGAACATAGAAGCTAGGATAACCAGTACAGATTTCCAGAAAGGTGGACGTTGACTGCGGTCCATATCTGGTCCATAGTATTGGTAAACAAAGTAGTACATCAAGTAGAAGGCAAATCCACCAACAAGTCCAACTAATAGGAGAGTGACCAATCCATAGCCGAAAGCCTGATCCGCCGCAAAGAAAGTTGTGAGGGCGCTGACGAGGGCAAAGAGGCTAGTGATGAAAAGAGCTGAGTCCATAATCATGAGTTTTGGATCATCATTTTCTTTTGGATGCTCTTTTTCATATTGTTCTTTGACAGTAAAACTATGAGCCCAATGAGTTGGTGCGCCATAGAGGGAACGAGCAGTCGTACCCTTGGCTTGCTCCTCAAGGATTTGGGGAATAACTTCCTCAAAAATAGCCTTGATTTCAGCGTCTGTTTTCCCATCTTTGATGAATTGTTGGGTAGCAATGTGGACAAACTCTTGGTTTTTCTTAGTTAATTTTTGTAGATCAATCTGAGACATAGGAACTCCTCTTAGAACCATTTTTTATGGATGAGATAGAGAGTGAGCGAGACACTCATAGCAAAGGCGATAAAGACGATTAACCAGAAGGCATTTGGCTCGCCGTTTAGGGGGATTTCATTATCCTTAAAGTTCATCCCGTAGGCAGAAAAGACCATGGTTGGGATGGACATGACGATGGTCACAAGGGCCAAGGTTTTCATGATGTTGTTCTGGTTGTTGGAAATGATAGAGGCAAAGGTCTCTGTCATAGAATGCAAGACGTTTCCATAGATATCTGCCATCTCGATGGCCTGTTGGGTTTCAATCAGGGTGTCTTCAAGCAGATCTTCATCCTCAAGGTATTTCTTGATGTTGCTGGTTGAGCTGGTCAATTTCTTAATCACGCGCTCATTTGTTTTGAGGGAGGCCTTGAAATAGACGATGGTTTTTTCCAATTCCATGAGCTCAATCAATTCTTCATTACGAGTTGATTGATGCAGTTGACTTTCGATTTGCTCACTCTTACGGTCGATTGAACGAAGGGCTGTTAGGTAAAGCTCTGCATTGCGATAGAGAATCTGGAAGATAAAACGCGAACGCATGAAAGTATAGAAATTACGCAAACGACGGTTGATAAAGACATCGAGGACTGGTAATGGTTCCAAACACGTAGTGATAATGGTTTCCTCGGTGATGATAATACCAAGCGGGATGGTTACGTAGTAGGTGCGGTTATTTCTTTCTTCTGTGACCGGCACGTCTACGATAATCAGGGTGTACTCGTCTTCAATGGTAATACGAGACATTTCTTCCGCATCGAGCGGTGCCCGAAGGTCAGCAATGTCAATATCGAAGGCGTTGGCGATTTCGAGTGATTCATTTTGAGTCGGATTGACGAGATTGATCCAAGTACCCGGTTCAAGCGTATCGATCTCTTTAAATTCAGTTGTTGTAGAGAGAAAAACTTGTTTCATATCCCTTATCCTTTCTCATTTTTCAGATTTTTTCACACCGTACTATTATACTATAAATTCAGCCTTTTGGGTAATAGAATCTCACTTTTTTTGGTATAATGGTAAGCAATAATGGACTAGAAAGAACAAAGATGCAAGATAAAATTGTCATTCATGGGGCGCGTGCCCATAATTTAAAAAATATTGATGTGGAGATTCCAAGAGACAAGCTGGTTGTTGTGACAGGTTTGTCAGGTTCAGGGAAATCCAGTCTGGCCTTTGATACCCTCTATGCTGAGGGGCAACGTCGCTATGTGGAGAGTTTGTCAGCCTACGCTCGTCAGTTTTTGGGGAATATGGAGAAGCCTGATGTAGATGCTATTGATGGTCTCAGCCCAGCTATTTCCATCGACCAGAAAACGACTAGTAAAAATCCTCGCTCGACAGTTGGAACCACGACTGAAATCAATGATTATCTGCGTCTCCTCTACGCGCGTGTGGGGACGCCTTACTGTATCAACGGGCATGGAGCTATCAAGGCTTCTTCTGTGGAGCAAATCGTTGATAAGGTTTTAGAATTGCCGGAACGCCAGCGCTTGCAGATTTTGGCCCCTGTCATCCGCAAGAAAAAAGGACAGCACAAGAGCGTTATTGAAAAGATTCAGAAAGATGGGTATGTTCGTGTCCGTGTGGATGGGGAAGTCTATGATGTGACCGAAGTGCCAGACTTGTCTAAGAGCAAGCAACACAATATCGATGTCGTGGTTGACCGTATTGTCATCAAGGAGGGCATTCGTAGTCGTCTCTTTGATTCCATTGAGGCTGCCCTTCGTATTGCAGAAGGTTATGTGATTATCGATACCATGGACGACTCTGAGTTGCTCTTCTCTGAGCATTATGCCTGCCCAGTTTGTGGTTTTACTGTCCCAGAGTTAGAGCCACGCCTCTTCTCTTTCAATGCACCTTTTGGCTCTTGTAGTGAGTGTGATGGCTTGGGCATCAAGCTGGAGGTGGATACTGATTTGGTAGTACCAGATGCCAGCAAAACCTTACGTGAGGGGGCGCTAGCACCTTGGAATCCTATCTCATCTAACTACTATCCAAATATGCTAGAGCAGGCCATGACAGCCTTTGGAGTGGATATGGATACGCCTTTTGAAGACTTGTCAGAAGAAGATAAGAACTTGATTTTCTATGGTTCAGATGGCAAGGAATTCCATTTCCACTATGAAAATGAATTTGGTGGCGTGCGCGATATCGATATTCCTTTTGAGGGAGTTGTCAATAATATCAAACGTCGCTACCATGAAACTAATAGTGACTACACTCGCACCCAGATGCGTCTCTATATGAATGAGCTGACCTGTGGAACTTGTCACGGCTATCGTCTCAATGACCAGGCCTTGTCTGTCCGTGTGGGTGGTGAGCAAGGGCCACATATCGGAGAAATTTCAGACCTGTCTATTGCAGATCACTTGGACTTGGTGAGTCAGCTGACCTTGTCTGAAAATGAAGCCATCATTGCTCGTCCTATTCTCAAGGAAATTAAGGATCGTTTGACCTTCCTTAATAACGTGGGTCTTAATTATCTGACTCTGTCTCGCTCAGCAGGAACCCTTTCAGGTGGGGAAAGTCAGCGTATTCGGTTGGCGACCCAGATTGGTTCTAATCTATCAGGCGTCCTCTATATCCTAGACGAGCCATCGATCGGGCTCCACCAGAGAGACAATGACCGTCTGATTGCCAGTCTGAAAAAGATGCGTGACTTGGGTAATACTCTCATCGTAGTAGAACACGACGAAGATACCATGCGCGAAGCGGATTATCTGATTGATGTTGGTCCTGGTGCCGGTGTTTTTGGTGGGGAGATTGTTGCTGCAGGTACGCCTAAACAGGTAGCTCGTAACAGCAAGTCTATCACAGGCCAGTACTTGTCAGGCAAACGTGCCATTCCAGTGCCAGAAGAGCGCCGTACCGGAAATGGCCGTTTTATCGAGGTGACAGGTGCGCGTGAGAACAACCTGCAAAATGTCACAGCTCGCTTCCCACTAGGAAAATTCATCGCAGTGACAGGGGTATCAGGTTCAGGTAAATCTACCCTAATCAATAGTATCCTCAAAAAAGCCATTGCCCAGAAGCTCAACCGTAATTCAGACAAACCTGGTAAATTTAAGACTATTACAGGGATTGAGCATGTAGATCGATTGATTGACATTGACCAGAGCCCGATCGGACGAACGCCGAGGTCCAACCCAGCTACCTATACAGGAGTTTTTGACGATATACGTGACCTCTTTGCTCAGACTAATGAAGCCAAGATTCGAGGCTATAAGAAGGGGCGTTTCAGTTTCAATGTCAAGGGTGGTCGCTGTGAAGCCTGCTCAGGTGACGGGATTATCAAGATTGAGATGCACTTCTTGCCAGATGTTTATGTGGCTTGTGAAGTCTGCCACGGAACCCGCTACAATAGTGAAACCCTAGAAGTTCATTACAAGGAAAAAAATATCTCGCAGGTCTTGGATATGACCGTCAACGATGCGGTGGAGTTCTTCCAACACATTCCAAAGATTCAACGTAAACTTCAGACCATCAAGGATGTGGGACTGGGCTATGTAACGCTAGGACAGCCAGCTACTACCCTTTCTGGGGGAGAAGCCCAGCGTATGAAGCTGGCTAGTGAACTCCACAAACGATCGACAGGAAAATCTTTTTACATTCTGGATGAGCCGACGACAGGACTCCATACAGAGGATATCGCTCGCTTGCTTAAAGTCTTGGCTCGCTTTGTTGACGATGGCAATACAGTCCTCGTTATTGAGCACAATCTAGATGTTATTAAGACTGCAGACCATATTATTGACTTGGGACCTGAGGGCGGTGTCGGTGGTGGAACCATCATCGCAACAGGAACTCCAGAAGAAGTAGCGGCCAACGAAGCCAGCTACACAGGACAGTATTTGAAAGGAAAATTACATCATGAATAAACGCGTACAAGCATTTCTAGCTAAAATGCAAGAAAAAGAACTAGATGGTATCATCATCAACAATCTTAAAAACGTCTACTACTTGACTGGTTTTTGGGGCTCAAACGGAACAGTCTTTATCAGCCGTGATCGTCAGGTCTTGGTGACAGACTCTCGCTATATCATTGCAGCCAAGCAAGAAACCAGTGGTTTTGAGATTGTGGCTGACCGTGATGAATTGGCTGTCATTGCAGGAATTGTCAAGGACATGGGCTTGTCTCGTATCGGTTTTGAGGATGAGATTTCAGTCTCTTATTATCACCGTATGCAGGCAACCTTTGAGGGAATTGATTTGCTTCCACAAACTCAGTTTGTCGAAGGTCTTCGAATGATTAAGGATGAAGTGGAGATTGCAGCTATTCGTAAGGCTTGTTCTATCTCAGACCAAGCTTTCCGCGATGCGCTTGACTTTATTAAGCCAGGAAAGACTGAGATTGAGATTGCCAACTTCCTTGACTTCCGCATGCGTGAGTTGGGAGCATCTGGCTTGTCTTTTGACACTATCTTAGCTAGCGGAATCAACTCTTCTAAGCCTCATGCCCATCCTATGCACAAACCAGTGGAGCTGGGAGAAGCTATTACCATGGACTTCGGTTGCCTTTATGACCACTATGTTAGCGATATGACCCGGACAATTTACTTGGGGCATGTCAGCGACGAGCAAGCAGAGATTTACAATACGGTTTTGAAAGCCAACCAAGCCTTGATTGACCAGGCTAAGGCAGGATTAGGTTTCCGTGACTTTGACAAAATCCCTCGTGATATTATCATCGAGGCAGGCTATGGCGACTATTTTACCCACGGTATCGGACACGGTATTGGGCTGGATATTCATGAAGAGCCTTACTTTAGCCAAACTTCTATAGAAACTATTAAGGCGGGTATGGCCTTGACAGATGAACCTGGTATCTATATCGAAGGTAAATATGGAGTTCGTATCGAGGATGATATCCTGATTACAGAGACAGGTTGTGAATTATTGACCCTTGCTCCAAAAGAGTTGATAGTTATCTAAGAGTTAAACAACTCAAATGATTGACTTTTAAATTTTAAAGGTTTATACTGAAAAACGAAAACGGTAGGTGAGGCTACCATAGGGATACGGATGACTACCGCAAAGCAGTGGAGACACTACTCGTTGGTCAACAGTCCTGGTCGCGAAGGCCAAGACTAAGCTCATTACATTGCCCTATGGAGTTAAAGCTTGAACGAAAAACAGATAATTAGTTTTTTAATCCTGCCATTTTATGGTGGGATTTTCTACTGTTTAAAACAAAGAAAGGAGATAAACGATGCAAATTGACGATCATCCGGAACCGCACATACACAGCCAATCGCTGATTTGTGTCGTTCTGCCCTTATAAAGTGATTGGTCTCTGTGTATGAAACACATCATTCATACAGATAGGAGAAACCAATGAAAACTACAAAAGAAAGATTAGCAACAGCTATTCATACATCTTTAAACGAAACTCTATCTTTTTATAAGACAAGTCTAACAGGCTTGACTGAGGAGCAGGTGGAGAAAAATCGTGACCTATATGGCGAAAATACCATCACAAAGGGTCAAGAAGACAGTATCCTCAAAAAGATTTACGAATCCATTATCAATCCTTTTACAATCATCTTGCTGGTCATCGCCGTGATTTCCTTGGTGACCAATGTCTGGTTGGCAAAACCAGGTCAAGAAGATCCGACGACTTCTATTATCATCGTTGTCCTAGTCCTCATTTCTGGTGGCATACGCTTTGTCCAAGAACTACGTAGTGATAAGGCTGCGACCAATCTATCAAAAATGATTGTCAACACAGCGACTGTCATTCGTCAAGGAGAAATTCAAGAAGTACCTATCGATGATTTGGTAGTGGGTGACGTGGTTAAATTAAGCGCTGGAGACATGATTCCAGCAGATCTTCTTTTATTTGAGTCGCGCGATTTCTTTGTACAACAGTCGGGCTTGACAGGTGAAAGTGAATCGGTTGAAAAAATGGCCTTAACCAAGGCAACAGTTCAACAATCTGATAGTCTGCTAGAAGCAGAAGCGCTCGCCTTTATGGGAACCAATGTCTTATCTGGTAGTGCCAAGGCCGTGGTTTTAGCAGTTGGTGATGATACCATGATGGGGGCCATTGAGCAGACTTTGAACACCTATGATGAGCCTACTTCGTTTGAAAGGGAGATGAATAGTATTTCGTGGCTCTTGATTCGTTTGATGCTGGTCATGGTGCCCATCGTTTTCTTGTCCAATGGTTTAACAGATGGTGACTGGCTGGAAGCTGGCGTATTTGCTTTGAGTGTTGGTGTTGGATTGACACCTGAGATGCTTCCTATGATTATCACGGCCAGTCTAGCAAAAGGCTCCATCATTATGGCCAAGGAAAAAGTGGTTATCAAGAAACTCAATGCCATACAGGACTTAGGGGCGATTGATATTTTGTGTACAGATAAGACAGGAACTCTAACCCAAGACGAAATTGTCCTTGAATATCCCTTGGACATCCACGGACGCTTGGATTTGACCGTCTTGAGACGAGCTTATCTCAATTCTTATTTTCAAACGGGCTTGAAAAATTTGATGGACAGAGCCATCATCAAACGGACTGAAAAGGAAGCCAAAGAACACGCCCTCTTACAAAATCTGGCTCAAACTTTTCAAAAAATAGATGAGCTTCCCTTTGATTTTGAACGTAGACGGATGAGTGTTATCGTTAAGGATGAACACGAAGTTGTTAGTTTGGTAACCAAGGGTGCCCTAGAGGAAATGTTGACGATTTCCAGTTATGCGGAATACCAAGGAGTGATTACTCCCTTGACAGATGTTATTAGAGAAGAAATTTTAGCAGAAGTCAGACAACTAAATCAACAAGGTTTGCGTGTCTTGGGAGTGGCCTATAAGTCAGGTTTGAGGGAAGGCCATGCCTATACAGTTGATGATGAAGGGGATATGATTCTAACTGGTTATTTAGCCTTCCTAGATCCTCCTAAACCATCTGCAGCACCAGCAATTAAGGCTCTGTTAGAACATGGAGTTCAAACAAAAATTTTGACGGGAGACAACGAAAAAGTTACTCAAGCAGTCTGTGAAAAGGTTGGTTTGGATATCAATCAGATACTGTTAGGATCTGAAATTGATCAGATGAGTGATCAAGAATTGGCCCAAGCAGTAGAGGAGGTAACAGTATTTGCCAAACTTTCTCCTGACCAAAAAGCAAGGATTATTTTGCAATTTAAGGCTAATGGTCATGCTGTTGGCTATATGGGAGATGGAATCAATGATGCTCCTTCTATGAAAGTTGCAGATGTGGGGATTTCTGTTGACACAGCGGTAGATATTGCCAAAGAAACAGCTGATGTTATCCTACTTGATAAGGATCTCATGGTGCTTGAAAAAGGACTGGTTGAAGGTCGTAAGGTCTATGCCAATATGACCAAATATATCAAAATGACAGTGAGTTCTAATTTTGGAAATATCTTATCCTTATTGGTCTCTGGGATCTTTTTACCATTTTTACCGATGGCGCCAGTCCATTTGATTATCTTAAATCTAGTCTATGATTTGTCTTGTATTGCTTTGCCTTTTGACAAGGTGGATAAAGATTTTTTGAGAAATCCGCATACCTGGGAAGCTAAGTCCATCACACGTTTCATGGTTTGGATGGGGCCTATTTCTTCTGCCTTTGATATTTTGACCTTTATTTTGCTCTATTTTATCATTGTACCCATGACGACAGGTCAAGCCTATGTCCATGGAGCGGAGTCTGCCGTAGGATTTATTGTCTTGTTTCAGACAGGTTGGTTTATCGAGTCCATGTGGTCACAGACCATGGTTATTCATATGTTGCGTTCAGCCAAAATTCCCTTTTTACAAAGTCGTCCAGCTTGGCTAGTCCTTGTGACAACCTTATTGGCTGCAGCCTTTGTGACCTTCCTTCCCTACAGTCCACTCGCAATCCTACTTCATCTAACTCCATTAAAACCGATTTATTTCATCTTTTTGCTTTTCATCATTATTTTGTATATGATTAGCGTGACAATTGTGAAAAAAATCTATATCAAGAAATATCAAGAATGGCTGTAAATTTCATTTTGTCAAGAAAAAAGTACGAAAATGACGAAAAAAGTCAAAAAAATTTAAAAATAGGTCGCAAGTCGGATGTTTTTTATGGTATAATAGACTAAACTGATAGTAACATGTAGCGAAAGGGGTAGGTACATGATTAAAATTTATACAGTCTCAAGTTGTACTAGCTGTAAAAAAGCAAAAACCTGGCTCAATGCCCACCAGTTAAGTTATAAAGAACAAAATCTTGGTAAAGAAGGAATTACGCGAGAAGAATTACTGGATATTCTGACAAAAACAGATAACGGAATAGCCAGCATCGTTTCGTCTAAAAATCGCTATGCCAAAGCCCTTGGAGTGGATATTGAAGATTTGAGTGTTAATGAAGTCCTCAATCTGATTATGGAAACACCGAGAATTTTAAAGAGCCCAATTCTTGTGGATGAAAAACGCCTACAAGTTGGCTACAAGGAAGACGATATTCGTGCCTTCCTACCACGCTCTGTCCGTAATGTAGAAAATGCAGAAGCACGTTTGCGTGCAGCTCTATAAACATCAAGGCTGGGAGCAATTCCCAGTCTTATTTTAATTTCAAAAAGAAAGAAGAAAGAAATGAAAAAAATAGTTCTTGTTAGTCTAGCTTTCCTTTTTGTCCTGGTTGGTTGCGGACAGAAAAAAGAAACTGGACCAGCTACAAAAACAGAAAAGGATACGCTTCAGTCGGCATTGCCAGTTATTGAAAATGCTGAGAAGAATACAGTTGTAACCAAGACTTTGATCTTGCCCAAGTCAGATGATGGTAGCCAGCAAACCCAAACCATTACTTATAAAGACAAGACTTTTTTGAACCTAACCATTCAACAAAAACGTCCAGTCTCAGATGAGTTGAAGACCTATATTGACCAACATGGAGTGGAAGAAACTCAAAAAGCTCTTCTCGAGGCAGAGGAGAAGGATGAGGCCATCATAGAAGCTCGTAAATTAGCAGGATTTAAGCTTGAAACTAAACTATTGAGTGCAACAGAACTTCAAACAACGACTAGTTTTGATTTTCAAGTTTTGGATGTCAAGAAGGCTTCTCAGTTAGAATATTTGAAGAACATTGGCTTGGAAAATCTTTTGAAAAATGAACCAAGCAAATATATTTCAGACAGATTGGCAAATGGTGCGACAGAACAGTAGAAAATCCAAATAAATAGACTGCCTGAATTGTAGAACGTAAGGAATTATGCTATAATGGTACTATTCTAAGGAAAGAGGGTGTTAGAATGGGATTTACTGAAGAAACAGTACGTTTTAAATTGGACGATTCCAATAAAAAAGAAATTAGCGAAACTCTGACTGATGTTTATGCTTCGTTGAACGATAAGGGCTACAACCCAATCAACCAAATCGTAGGTTACGTATTGAGTGGAGACCCTGCCTACGTTCCTCGTTATAATAATGCACGAAATCAAATCCGTAAGTATGAGCGCGATGAAATCGTTGAGGAATTGGTCCGCTACTACCTAAAAGGACAAGGAGTCGATCTGTAACCTATGAGAATTATGGGATTGGACGTCGGTTCAAAAACGGTAGGGGTGGCCATTAGCGATCCGCTCGGTTTTACAGCTCAAGGGCTTGAAATCATCCAAATCAATGAGGAGCAAGGCCAATTTGGTTTTGACCGCGTTAAAGAGTTGGTTGATACTTACAAGGTGGAACGATTTGTAGTGGGCTTACCTAAAAATATGAACAATACAAGCGGACCGCGCGTGGAAGCTAGTCAAGCCTACGGAGCAAAGCTAGAAGAGCTTTTTGGTTTACCAGTAGACTATCAAGATGAACGCTTGACAACAGTTGCCGCAGAGCGCATGTTGATTGAACAAGCAGATATTAGTCGCAATAAGCGCAAAAAAGTCATTGATAAGTTAGCAGCTCAGCTGATTTTACAAAACTATTTAGATAGAAAATTTTAATATAAAGGAGAGGCTATGTCACACGATCATAACCACGACCACGAAGAACGTGAACTAATCACACTAGTAGATGAACAAGGAAACGAAACCTTGTTTGAAATCCTTTTGACCATTGACGGAAAAGAAGAATTTGGTAAAAACTATGTTCTTCTAGTACCAGTTAACGCAGAAGAAGACGAAGACGGACAAGTTGAAATCCAAGCTTACTCATTCATCGAAAACGAAGATGGAACAGAAGGCGAATTGCAACCAATCCCAGAAGACTCAGAAGACGAATGGAATATGATTGAAGAAGTCTTCAACAGCTTTATGGAGGAGTAAAAATGTTCAGTGAACATTTTTACCCTTACGCTAAAAATAAAGACCGTAAGTAAGTCTGGGAGACTGTATCAGCCCAACTCCCAGAAATTGGGAAGAGTTGGAAAGTCCAGTGGACGTGTTTAGCCCTGCGCTAGAAATTAGAAACGCAGGCACATCCAGTGGATGTTTTTAGCCCACGTTAACTTCATAGTAGCTAGTTATTAGCTAACCAAGTGAGAGGTCGGGACGAAAATCCTGGCCTCGTTTTTGTTAGTTAGGAGACTTTATTGAGGCAGTTGATTGAACCTGTAATTAAGGAGATGTATATGTTTGAAGTAGAAGAATGGCTCCATAGTCGGATTGGTTTGAATTTTCGATCAGGTTTGGGCCGAATGCAACAAGCGGTGGATTTGTTGGGGAATCCCGAGAAGTCTTATCCTATTATCCATGTAACCGGGACTAATGGAAAAGGTTCTACCATTGCTTTTATGAGGGAGTTATTTATGGAGCATGGCAAAAAAGTTGCGACTTTTACCTCCCCTCATATCGTCTCTATCAATGACCGAATCTGCATTAATGGACAACCTATAGCTGATGCAGACTTCATCCGTTTGGCTAATCAGGTCAAGGAGATGGAGAAAACGCTTCTGCAAACCCATGATCAGTTGTCCTTTTTTGAATTGCTGACCTTGATTGCTTTTCTTTATTTTAGAGAGCAAGAGGTGGATTTGGTTTTATTAGAAGTGGGAATTGGCGGCTTACTTGACACGACTAATGTGGTAACTGGAGAGATTGCTGTCATCACCTCTATCGGACTTGACCATCAGGAGACTCTGGGTGACAGTATAGCAGCAATTGCAGAGCAGAAAGCTGGTATTTTTAAGGCTGGTAAAAAGGCAGTGATTGCTAAGTTGCCTTCAGAAGCTAGGCTTGTTTGTCAGAAAAAAGCAGACTCTTTAGCTGTTGACCTTTATCAGGCAGGTCGGGATTTTTCAATGCTGAATGGGAATTTTTTAAGCTCTTTGGCTAACCTTTCACAGTTGAAAATAGGTATAGAAGGAGCTTATCAGCAGGAAAATGCGGCCTTGGCGCTACAAACGTTTCTTCTCTTTATGAGAGAAGGAAAGGAAGCTGTTGATGAACAGGTTGTAAGACAGGCTTTGGAGAAGACCCATTGGGCTGGGCGTTTGGAGCGTATTCGTCCTCAGATTTACTTGGACGGTGCTCATAACCTCCCTGCCTTGACTCGCTTGGTTGAATTTATTAAAGAAAAAGAGCAGGAAGGATATCGGCCTCAAATCCTATTTGGAGCCTTGAAAAGGAAGGATTATCAAGGGATGTTGGCTTATCTGACTGAAAAATTGCCTCAGGTGGAACTCAAGGTGACCGGATTTGACTATCAAGGTTCTTTGGATGAAACAGATGTAACAGGTTACGATGTAATTCCTTCTTATCGCGAATTTATCAGCAGTTTCGAAGAAAGAGCAGACACTCAAGACTTGTTATTCATTACAGGGTCTCTCTATTTTATCTCAGAAGTACGGGCCTACTTGCTGGCCCATGAGCAGATAAATTGACCTCCTTTTTTGAACTTGTTATACTAGGAAAACTACTAGTTAGAAGGAAAAACTTCTGTAAATTGGTAGCAGAAAGGAAATTCATCATGAAATTAAAAAGATTCACACTTTCTCTTGCTTCTCTAGCAAGTCTTAGTCTCTTAGTAGCTTGTTCACAAAGAGCTCAACAAGTTCAACAACCAGTAGCTCAATCGCAAACACAACAAACTCAGCAATCACAACCTGCTGCTTCATCTTCGGCAGAAAATTCAAACCAGGCAGCGACAAGTTCTTCACAAAATACGCCTGAGGCTCAACCAACCAATATTGATGGAACTTATACTGGTCAGGACGAAGGAGACCGTATCACTTTAGTGGTAACTGGAACAACTGGTACATGGACACAGGTAGAAACTGACGGAGATCAAGAAATCAAGCAGGTTAGCTTCGATGCCGCTAATCAACGCATGATTATTGGGGATGATGCCAAGATTTATGCAATTAATGGCAATCAGATGATTATTGACGATAGGGATAGAGAAGCGTCTGATCGCATTGTTTTATCAAAATAGACTGGAAGGAGACTGGTTTTGTCAGTCTCTTTTGCTTTTACTCAGAAAAATGATTATAAATACTTGCCTTCTACCGAATACCTGCGTTATACTAGTATTAATTACCTGTTTTTAGCATTCATACTCTTCGAAAATCTCTTCAAACCACGTCAGCTTCCATCTGCAACCTCAAAACAGTGTTTTGAGCAACCTGCGACTAGCTTCCTAGTTTGCTCTTTGCTTTTCATTGAGTATCAAAATATCAAGGAGGGGATATGAAATATAGAAAATTTCAATTATTGATGTCCAAGTATGGCTTTAGTCTTTCGATTATGCTACTTGAACTTTGTCTTGTTTTTGGTTTCTTTCTCTATTTAGGGAGTATGGCCCCTATTCTATGGGTAATTGTCTTAATTTTTATGAGTATGGCGACTATTGTCGCAATTGTCAATCGTTCAATGGCGCCTGAAAGTAAAGTAATGTGGTTAGTGGTAACTTTTGTTCCTGTCATCGGCCCCTTGCTCTATCTGATGTTTGGTGAAAGGCGATTGTCCAAAAAAGAAATCAAGCAGTTGGACAAACTTGGTTCCATGCATTTTCGGGAGGATAACAGTAAAGCTCTCCGCCAGAAATTGAAGGAAGATGATAAGGCGGCTTACGGAGTTATCAAATCTTTGCTAAGTATGGATAGCAATGCCGATGTCTATGATCGAACAGATTCACAATTCTTTTCTTCGGGTGAAAGCATGTGGCAACATATGTTGGAAGACCTCAAGAAAGCTGAGAAATTTATATTTCTAGAGTACTATATTGTCGAAGAAGGTCTGATGTGGAATAGCATACTAGATATACTAGAGCAAAAGGCCGCTCAGGGTGTAGAGGTCAAGATGCTCTATGATGATATCGGCTGTATGGCGACTTTACCTGGAGACTATACTATTCAGCTTCGTAGTCGAGGAATTGAAGCCCATAAATTTAACAAGGTGGTTCCTCGCTTGACGGTGGCTTACAACAATCGTGACCATCGTAAAATTCTGGTCATAGATGGTCAGGTAGCTTATACAGGAGGTATTAACTTAGCTGATGAGTACATCAACCATGTAGAACGTTTTGGCTACTGGAAGGACAGTGGGATTCGCTTAGATGGCCCTGGTGTCAAGGCTCTCACCCGTCTCTTTTTGATGACTTGGTACATTAATCGTGGGGAAATCAGCGATTTTGACCAGTATCACTTGGAAAATCAGCCTTGTTCTGGCCAAGGGCTCTGCATTCCTTACGGTAGTGGACCCAAGCCCATCTTCCGTACTCAGGTAGGGAAAAAAGTTTATCAAAGTTTGATTAATCAGGCTACTGATTCAGTCTATATCACAACCCCCTATTTGATTATTGACTATGATTTAACAGAGAGTATTAAAAATGCAGCCATGAGGGGTGTTGATGTCCGCATCGTAACACCTTGCATTCCGGATAAAAAATTGATCCAACTCATCACAAGAGGGGCCTATTCGGATTTGTTGTCGGCGGGAGTAAGGATTTTTGAGTATAGTCCAGGCTTTATCCACAGTAAACAAATCCTAGTGGATAAGGACTTTGCTGCAGTTGGGACCATTAACTTAGATTATAGAAGTTTGCTTCACCACTATGAAAATGCAGTCTTGCTATATAAAACAGAATCAATCACAGAGATTCAGAAAGACTTTCAGGAGATTTTTTCGGTATCGCAAGAAATTTTCCCTCATACGATAAAAAATAGCTGGTATCAGAAATTAATTAAGGAAATTGCCCAGTTATTCGCCCCTATCTTATAAGAAATCTAGGACTGAGGATACAAACCAGTCCTATTTTTCTTGGCTTTTACGAATAAGAAGATGTAGGAGGGAAGATGCTAACTCAGAACGAATTAAACTATATCACGATATTTAAACAGACGCATTTACACAGATTTAGGGAAATTGAAACCTTTGTGAAACTATGCAAAAAATCACTCAAATAGCCATCGCAAGCTGACAATCCTAGGACTTTTTGATATACTAAGACAGATAAATTGAATAGGAGAAACGACATGGCTGTATATGGCAGAATCGAAGAAGTATCCGAAATGATACAGAGTAATGAAATTGAAAATGGATTGGATAGGAACTTTGAATCTCATGTAGAAAAAGAAGAGCAGGTAGCTTTCCCGTTTTTCAGACTCATCATTGGAAGTATGATTGCAACGGTTTTTTCTGTGGTGATACCTTTATTTTTAGATATGGTAAGTCCTTCTCAGGCTCAGGATCTGTATATTGGGTGGGCTTTACATCAGGGAGGACAGCTCTACAGTAGCTACTATGCTGGTCAAGGTCTACTTTATTATTTACTACTTTACATCACCCAAGGAGGCATCCTTTTTGCCTTGGTGGAATGGCTAGCCCTCTTAGTAGGAGGTTATTTCCTCTTTTCTTCAACCGACTATCTGACGGGACAAAGGGAGCAAGCCAAACAACTCCTAACCATATTTTATATTTTGGTATCCGGTCTTGGTTTTGGAGGAGGCTATGCTACTATCTTAGCTCTACCATTCCTGTTTGCAGGATTTTCGTTCATAGCAGCTTATCTATCAAATCCTAACCATGACAAGGGATTTCTACGTCTGGGGATCTTTTTGGGTCTATCATTTTTCATAGAGCCTCTTACAAGTCTTCTCTTTACTGTAGTAGTAACGATTGGTTTATTTGTCTTTAATGTTGGGCATGGTCGTTTTGTCCATGGAGTTTATCAGTTTTTTGCAGCAGCACTTGGCTTTTCTCTCATTTTTTACCCAGTAGGATATTATGTCCTTGCTTCAGGTGGTTTTGGAGAAGCTCTAGGAAGTCTTTTATATCCGATTGATTCCCTTCAGGTCTTTACCAATCCCCAACTAATGGATAATGTTGTATTCTATGGTTTGTTGACCTTTGGTTTAGGAGCTCTCGCCCTTGTTTTTCTAGGATTGTTCCAATCAAAGGCATCAAGATTATATGTTATTTCAGTACCAGCTAGTTTTGCTTTCATATTTGTATTAGCCTTGTTGCTTTTTTCTCAAGAACCTCTTCACGGTTCGCGTTTGATTCTAATCCTTCCATTTTTACTCCTTCTTTTGATGACCAGTATTCGTGGGAAGCATTCAGCTAGGGGAGCTCGTCGTCGGAGAAGAGAGGAAGTTCCTACTCTATGGAAAAAATTCATGAAGGGAAATCTCTACCTACCGATCCTAGTGGTAGTTTATCTGATTGCCATTCCTTTTGTGGCTCGTTTTGTCTTGCATCCAGCTTCTTATAGAGAACAACATCAAGTAGTAGACAGAGTCAAACAAGAGACGAGTGAGGGTGACCAAATCTATATTTGGGATTCACATGTTCAGATGTATACAGAAAGCCAGCGTTTGGCTGGATCCATGTTCCCATCACCTCTTCTTTACACGAGTACAGAAGAGAATAAAACTAGTTTAATCAATGACTTGAAAGAAAACCAACCTAAGGTGATTGTGGTAAACGACAAGGTGGCAGTCTGGTCTGAAGTGGAGACACTCTTAAAAGAAAATTACCAACCAGTAAAGACTGATTACTCAGAGTTTAAAGTCTATAAAATTAAATAACTAAATCAATATCTTGTGTATTTTTAAAAATTTTAGGATTTTTAACACAAGATATTGATTTTTCTTTTTAGAGTGGTATAATACTTTTTAGAAAGAACATTTTAGAAAAGAGCATGCATATGATTGCACTAGAAGAAAAAATTACAATTTTGCCAACTCTCTTCGTTGAAAAACGAGATGGGAGACGTGTTGTATTTGATGTGGACAAGATTGACAAGGCTCTCCACAAGGCGGCTGACAAGGTTATGGACGTGACACCCTTGGTTGAAAAACGCCTCAATGCTCTGACTGAGCGAATTGTCACAGAAATTCATAGTCGCTTTCCAGAGGGAGTTAAGATTTACGAAATCCAAAATATCGTAGAACATGAACTCCTTGAAGCAAAAGAATATGCCCTAGCTGAGGAGTATATTACTTATCGGACACAGAGGGATTTTGAGCGTTCAAAAGCGACGGATATCAACTTTAGCATCCATAAACTTCTCAACAAAGACCAGGCAGTTGTCAATGAAAATGCTAATAAAGACAGTGATGTCTTTAATACCCAGCGTGATTTGACAGCAGGGATTGTTGGGAAATCAATCGGACTGCAAATGCTACCTAAGCATGTAGCCAATGCCCACCAAAAAGGGGATATCCACTATCATGATTTGGACTACAGTCCCTATACACCTATGACCAACTGCTGTTTGATTGATTTCAAGGGGATGTTGGAAAATGGTTTTAAGATTGGAAATGCAGAGGTAGAAAGTCCCAAGTCTATCCAGACTGCGACAGCTCAGATTTCCCAAATCATCGCCAACGTTGCTTCTAGCCAGTACGGTGGCTGTTCAGCTGACCGTATTGATGAAGTTTTGGCGCCTTATGCAGAAAAGAACTATCAAAAACACCTCAAAGATGCGGAAGAATGGGTTTTGCCTGAAAAACGGGAAGATTATGCTTGGAAGAAAACGCAAAAGGACATCTATGATGCCATGCAGTCTCTCGAGTATGAAATCAACACTCTCTTCACTTCAAATGGACAAACACCTTTTACCTCGCTAGGTTTTGGTCTAGGAACCAATCGTTTTGAACGAGAAATTCAAAAGGCAATTTTAAACATTCGTATCAAGGGGCTTGGTTCAGAACACCGTACAGCCATCTTCCCTAAACTTATCTTCACGCTTAAAAGAGGACTCAACTTAGAGGAAGGAACTCCCAACTACGACATCAAACAGTTGGCTCTTGAGTGTGCAACCAAGCGGATGTATCCAGATGTTTTGTCTTACGATAAGATTATCGAACTGACAGGTTCCTTTAAGGTGCCTATGGGTTGCCGTTCTTTCCTACAAGGATGGAAGGATGAAAATGGTGTAGAAGTCAATTCAGGCCGTATGAACCTGGGTGTTGTGACGGTTAATCTGCCTCGTATTGCTCTTGAATCTGAAGGAGATATAAATAAGTTCTGGGAAATCTTCAACGAGCGTATGAATATCGCAGAAGATGCTTTGGTTTATCGTGTTGAACGGACCAAGGAAGCTACACCAGCTAATGCACCAATCCTCTACCAATACGGTGCTTTTGGACATCGTCTAAGTAAAGAAGAAAGTGTTGACCAGCTCTTTAAGAATCGTCGTGCGACAGTTTCGCTGGGCTATATCGGCTTGTATGAAGTAGCGACAGTTTTCTTTGGTAACAGCTGGGAAAGTAATCCAGATGCTAAGGAATTCACGCTAGACATTATTCGAGATATGAAACGCCGTGTAGAAGAGTGGTCTGACCAATATGGATATCATTTCTCTATCTACTCAACACCATCTGAAAGTCTGACAGATCGGTTCTGTAGACTAGATACAGAGAAATTTGGCTCTATTCCTGATATTACAGATAAGGAATACTACACCAACTCTTTCCACTATGATGTTCGTAAAAATCCAACACCGTTTGAAAAATTGGACTTTGAGAAAGTCTATCCAGAAGCAGGTGCGTCAGGTGGTTTCATCCATTATTGTGAGTATCCAGTCCTTCAGCAAAATCCTAAAGCCTTGGAAGCTGTCTGGGATTATGCTTATGACCGTGTGGGCTATCTTGGGACCAATACTCCAATAGACCGTTGCTACAAGTGTGATTTTGAAGGGGATTTTGAACCAACTGAGAGAGGATTTGCTTGTCCAAACTGTGGCAATAGCGACCCTAAAACAGTAGATGTGGTCAAACGAACTTGTGGCTATCTAGGTAATCCTCAAGCGCGTCCGATGGTTAATGGACGTCACAAGGAAATCGCTGCGCGTGTCAAACACATGAATGGTTCAACGATTAAAATAGCTGGCCATCAAGTAACAAATTAGAAAGAAATGAAATGGGAAAATATCAATTAGATGATAAAGGGCGCGCACAAGTGACCCGTTATCACGAGAAACACTCTAAAGGTGGAGCTAGTAAGAAAGAACGCTTGCTCAACTTCAGAGAACAATTTTTAAACAAGAATAAGAAAAAATAAAAGTGAGAGTCAACTCTCGCTTTTCTCATAGTGGGAGGTAAGGATGGAACTACGTAGACCAAGACTAGCAGATAAGAAGGCTGTTATAGATATGATGAAGGAATTTGAAAAATATCAGTCTCCTCACGACGGTGGTTTCTGGGATACAGAGAATTTTTCCTATGAAGACTGGTTGGAAACAAATATGCAAAAAGAGATGGAAATTAACTTGCCTGAAAATCGTGTTCCTTCTATTCAATTTGTATCATTTGATGATGTAGGTCGTGCTCTAGGATTTTTGAATCTGCGATTGAGACTGAATGAGGGACTGCTGAATTATGCAGGGAATATAGGCTATTCTATCCGACCATCTGAAAGAGGCAAAGGTTATGCTAAGGAAACTCTCCGTCAGGGCTTGCAAGTTGCTAAGGAAAAGAACATCAAGAAAGCTCTTGTTACCTGTAGCGTGAATAATCCTGCTAGTAGAGCAGTCATTCTAGCAAATGGTGGAATATTTGAGGATGCTCGTAATGGAGTCGAGCGTTATTGGATAGAGGTAGCGAATGAATAATCCAAAACCACAAGAATGGAAAAGCGAGGAACTTAGTCAAGGTCGTATCATTGACTACAAGGCCTTTAACTTTGTAGATGGAGAAGGCGTGCGTAACTCTCTCTATGTATCAGGCTGTATGTTTCACTGCGAGGGATGTTATAATGTTGCGACTTGGTCTTTTAATGCTGGTATTCCCTATACAGCAGAATTAGAAGAGCAGATTATGGCAGACCTTGCTCAACCTTATGTTCAAGGATTGACCTTGCTAGGAGGGGAGCCCTTCCTCAATACGGGGATTCTCCTGCCTCTCGTTAAACGCATTCGAAAGGAATTGCCAGAAAAAGATATCTGGTCCTGGACGGGCTACACTTGGGAAGAAATGATGCTGGAGACCCCAGATAAATTGGAACTCTTATCACTAATTGACATTCTCGTCGATGGGCGATATGATCGAACTAAGAGAAATCTCATGCTCCAATTTCGAGGTTCTTCCAATCAACGAATTATCGATGTTCAAAAATCGCTTCAAAGTGGGCAAGTAGTAATTTGGGATAAGCTTAATGACGGAAAAGAAATCTATGAACAGGTGAAGAGAGAGTAACTTTCTTCCATATAATATTTAAATAAATGACCTATCAAAAAAGAAAACATTTTCATGTTAAAAATTTTAAAAAACAGCAACAAATCCCTTGCAATCGCAGGGGCTTTGTGTTATTCTATTATGGTGCTGTAAATTACAGCCTTAGCTTTGATGCAAGAGGTTGCGACACGCTCGGTTGCATTGCCACGCAACACCGCGTCGGTTTTCTTGTGGAGCTAGCCTATTATCTTAAATAGACGAAAAGGAGAAAAAGATGGCAAACAAAAAAATCCGTATCCGTTTGAAAGCTTACGAACACCGTACGCTTGACACAGCGGCTGCAAAAATCGTAGAATCAGCTACTCGTACAGGTGCACAAGTTGCGGGTCCAATCCCACTTCCAACTGAACGTAGCCTCTACACAATCATTCGTGCGACTCACAAATACAAAGACTCTCGCGAACAATTTGAAATGCGTACACACAAACGTTTGATCGATATCGTTAACCCAACTCAAAAAACAGTTGATGCTTTGATGAAATTGGATCTTCCAAGTGGTGTAAACGTAGAAATCAAACTTTAATCTAAAGCTTGATATCTTGAGCATAAAAAACGCTCGTTAAAAACTTTTTGAATAAAAAAATATAGAAAAGGAACTATTTTCTCATGACAAAAGGAATCTTAGGGAAAAAAGTGGGAATGACTCAAATCTTCACTGAAGCTGGCGAATTGATCCCTGTAACAGTTATTGAAGCAACTCCAAACGTTGTTCTTCAAGTTAAAACTGTTGAAACAGATGGATACAACGCTATCCAAGTTGGTTTCGATGACAAACGCGAAGTATTGAGCAACAAACCTGCTAAAGGACATGTAGCAAAAGCTAACACGGCTCCTAAGCGCTTCATTCGTGAATTCAAAAACGTTGAAGGCTTGGAAGTTGGTGCTGAAATCACAGTTGAAACATTCACAGCTGGAGACGTTGTTGACGTAACTGGTACTTCTAAAGGTAAAGGTTTCCAAGGTGTTATCAAACGCCACGGACAATCACGTGGACCTATGGCTCACGGTTCTCGTTACCACCGTCGCCCAGGTTCTATGGGACCTGTTGCACCTAACCGCGTATTCAAGGGTAAAAACCTTGCAGGACGTATGGGTGGCGACCGTGTAACAATTCAAAACCTTGAAGTTGTACAAGTTGTTCCAGAAAAGAACGTTATCCTTATCAAAGGTAACGTACCAGGTGCTAAGAAATCTCTTATCACTATCAAGTCAGCAGTTAAAGCTGGTAAATAATAAGGAAAGGGGAATACAGTCAAAATGGCAAATGTAACATTATTCGACCAAACTGGTAAACAAGCTGGCGAAGTTGTTCTTAACGATGCAATCTTTGGTATCGAACCAAACCAATCTGTTGTGTTTGATGTGATCATCAGCCAACGTGCTAGCCTTCGTCAAGGAACTCACGCAGTTAAAAACCGCTCAGCTGTTTCAGGTGGCGGACGCAAACCATGGCGTCAAAAAGGAACTGGACGTGCTCGTCAAGGTTCTATCCGCTCTCCACAATGGCGTGGTGGTGGAATCGTCTTCGGACCAACTCCACGTAGCTATGCGTACAAACTTCCTCAAAAAGTTCGTCGCCTTGCACTTAAATCTGTTTACTCAGAAAAAGTTGCTGAAAATAAATTTGTAGCCGTTGATTCTCTTGAATTTACAGCTCCAAAAACTGCTGAATTTGCAAAAGTTCTTGCAGCTTTGAGCATCGATTCTAAAGTCCTTGTTATTCTTGAAGAAGGAAACGAATTCGCAGCTCTTTCAGCTCGTAACCTTCCAAACGTGAAAGTTGCGACTGCTACAACTGCAAGTGTTCTTGACATCGCAAATAGTGACAAACTTCTTGTTACTCAAGCAGCTATCTCTAAAATCGAGGAGGTTCTTGCATAATGAATTTGTATGATGTTATCAAAAAACCTGTAATCACTGAAAGCTCAATGGCTCAACTTGAAGCAGGAAAATATGTATTTGAAGTTGACACTCGTGCACACAAACTTTTGATCAAGCAAGCTGTTGAAGCTGCTTTCGAAGGTGTTAAAGTTGCTAATGTTAACACAATCAACGTAAAACCAAAAGCTAAACGTGTTGGACGTTACACTGGTTTTACTAACAAAACTAAAAAAGCTATCATCACACTTACAGCTGATTCTAAAGCAATCGAGTTGTTTGCTGCTGAAGCTGAATAATCTAAGGAGGAAATATCGTGGGAATTCGTGTTTATAAACCAACAACAAACGGTCGCCGTAATATGACTTCTTTGGATTTCGCTGAAATCACAACAAGCACTCCTGAAAAATCATTGCTTGTTGCATTGAAGAGCAAGGCTGGTCGTAACAACAACGGTCGTATCACAGTTCGTCACCAAGGTGGTGGACACAAACGTTTCTACCGTTTGGTTGACTTCAAACGTAACAAAGACAACGTTGAAGCAGTTGTTAAAACAATCGAGTACGATCCAAATCGTTCTGCAAACATCGCTCTTGTACACTACACTGACGGTGTGAAAGCATACATCATCGCTCCAAAAGGTCTTGAAGTTGGTCAACGTATCGTTTCAGGTCCAGAAGCAGATATCAAAGTCGGAAACGCTCTTCCACTTGCTAACATCCCAGTTGGTACTTTGATCCACAACATCGAGTTGAAACCAGGTCGTGGTGGTGAATTGGTACGTGCTGCTGGTGCATCTGCTCAAGTATTGGGTCAAGAAGGTAAATACGTTCTTGTTCGTCTTCAATCAGGTGAAGTTCGTATGATTCTTGGAACTTGTCGTGCTACAGTTGGTGTTGTCGGAAACGAACAACACGGACTTGTAAACCTTGGTAAAGCAGGACGTAGCCGTTGGAAAGGTATCCGCCCAACAGTTCGTGGTTCTGTAATGAACCCTAACGATCACCCACACGGTGGTGGTGAAGGTAAAGCACCAGTTGGTCGTAAAGCACCATCTACTCCATGGGGCAAACCTGCTCTTGGCCTTAAAACTCGTAACAAGAAAGCGAAATCTGACAAACTTATCGTTCGTCGTCGCAACGAGAAATAATATTAAACTAGTCGCTTAAGTAACTAGTAAATCCGCCAGCTCGGTAGCGCTCCATAGGAGCGCAAGCCGCTGTGGTACAACATTTAAAGGAGAAAATATAAAAATGGGACGCAGTCTTAAAAAAGGACCTTTCGTCGATGAGCATTTGATGAAAAAAGTTGAAGCTCAAGCTAACGACGAAAAGAAAAAAGTTATTAAAACTTGGTCACGTCGTTCAACGATCTTCCCAAGTTTCATTGGTTACACTATTGCAGTTTATGACGGACGTAAACACGTACCTGTTTACATTCAAGAAGACATGGTAGGTCACAAACTTGGTGAATTTGCACCAACTCGTACTTACAAAGGTCACGCTGCAGACGACAAGAAAACACGTAGAAAATAAGGAGAACATAAATGGCAGAAATTACTTCAGCTAAAGCAATGGCTCGTACAGTACGTGTTTCACCTCGTAAATCACGTCTTGTTCTTGATAACATCCGTGGTAAAAGCGTAGCCGATGCAATCGCAATCTTGACATTCACTCCAAACAAAGCTGCTGAAATCATCTTGAAAGTTTTGAACTCAGCTGTAGCTAACGCTGAAAACAACTTTGGTTTGGATAAAGCTAACTTGGTAGTATCTGAAGCATTCGCAAACGAAGGACCAACTATGAAACGTTTCCGTCCACGTGCGAAAGGTTCAGCTTCACCAATCAACAAACGTACAGCTCACATCACTGTAGCTGTTGCAGAAAAATAAGGAGGTAAAATCGTGGGTCAAAAAGTACATCCAATTGGTATGCGTGTCGGCATCATCCGTGATTGGGATGCCAAATGGTATGCTGAAAAAGAATACGCGGATTACCTTCATGAAGATCTTGCAATCCGTAAATTCGTTCAAAAAGAACTTGCTGACGCAGCAGTTTCAACTATTGAAATCGAACGCGCAGTAAACAAAGTTAACGTTTCACTTCACACTGCTAAACCAGGTATGGTTATCGGTAAAGGTGGTGCTAACGTTGATGCACTCCGTGCAAAACTTAACAAATTGACTGGAAAACAAGTACACATCAACATCATCGAAATCAAACAACCTGATTTGGATGCTCACCTTGTAGGTGAAGGTATTGCTCGTCAATTGGAGCAACGTGTTGCTTTCCGTCGTGCACAAAAACAAGCAATCCAACGTGCAATGCGTGCTGGAGCTAAAGGAATCAAAACTCAAGTATCAGGTCGTTTGAACGGTGCAGATATCGCCCGTGCTGAAGGATACTCTGAAGGAACTGTTCCGCTTCACACACTTCGTGCAGATATCGATTACGCTTGGGAAGAAGCAGATACTACATACGGTAAACTTGGTGTTAAAGTATGGATCTACCGTGGTGAAGTTCTTCCAGCTCGCAAAAACACTAAAGGAGGTAAATAACCAATGTTAGTACCTAAACGTGTTAAACACCGTCGTGAATTCCGTGGAAAAATGCGCGGTGAAGCAAAAGGTGGAAAAGAAGTAGCATTCGGTGAATACGGTCTTCAAGCTACAACTAGCCACTGGATCACTAACCGCCAAATCGAAGCTGCTCGTATCGCCATGACTCGTTACATGAAACGTGGTGGTAAAGTTTGGATTAAAATCTTCCCACACAAATCATACACTGCTAAAGCTATCGGTGTGCGTATGGGATCTGGTAAAGGGGCACCTGAAGGTTGGGTAGCACCAGTTAAACGTGGTAAAGTGATGTTCGAAATCGCTGGTGTATCTGAAGAGATCGCTCGCGAAGCGCTTCGTCTTGCTAGCCACAAATTGCCAGTTAAATGTAAATTCGTAAAACGTGAAGCAGAATAAGGAGAAGGCATGAAACTTAATGAAGTAAAAGAATTTGTTAAAGAACTTCGTGGTCTTTCTCAAGAAGAACTCGCGAAGCGCGAAAACGAATTGAAAAAAGAATTGTTTGAACTTCGTTTCCAAGCTGCTACTGGTCAATTGGAACAAACAGCTCGCTTGAAAGAAGTTAAAAAACAAATCGCTCGTATCAAAACAGTTCAATCTGAAGCGAAATAATAGACTAGGGAAGGAGAAATTTCAATGGAACGCAATAATCGTAAAGTTCTTGTTGGACGTGTTGTATCTGACAAAATGGACAAGACAATCACAGTTGTAGTTGAAACAAAACGTAACCACCCAGTCTATGGTAAACGTATTAACTACTCTAAAAAATACAAAGCTCATGATGAAAACAATGTTGCCAAAGAAGGCGATATCGTACGTATCATGGAAACTCGCCCGCTTTCAGCTACAAAACGTTTCCGTCTTGTAGAAGTTGTTGAAGAAGCGGTCATCATCTAATCAAACCTGAAAGGAGAAAACTGAAATGATTCAAACAGAAACTCGTTTGAAAGTCGCAGACAACAGCGGTGCTCGCGAAATCTTGACTATCAAAGTTCTTGGTGGTTCAGGACGTAAATTTGCAAACATCGGTGATGTTATCGTGGCATCTGTAAAACAAGCTACTCCTGGTGGTGCGGTTAAAAAAGGTGACGTTGTTAAAGCAGTTATCGTTCGTACTAAATCAGGTGCTCGTCGTGCTGATGGTTCATACATCAAATTTGACGAAAACGCAGCAGTTATCATCCGTGAAGACAAAACTCCTCGCGGAACACGTATCTTTGGCCCAGTTGCACGTGAATTGCGTGAAGGTGGCTTCATGAAGATCGTGTCACTTGCTCCAGAAGTACTTTAATTTTTAGAAACAAACTAGTCCCCTGGATTTACCTCCAGGGTGCCCTTATGGGCGTAAGAAAAATCAAGGAGAAACCTAATGTTTGTAAAAAAAGGCGACAAAGTTCGCGTAATCGCTGGTAAAGATAAGGGAACAGAAGCTGTTGTCCTTACTGCCCTTCCAAAAGTAAACAAAGTTATCGTTGAAGGTGTTAACATCGTTAAGAAACACCAACGTCCAACTAACGAGCTTCCTCAAGGTGGTATCATCGAGAAAGAAGCAGCTATCCACGTATCAAACGTTCAAGTATTGGACAAAAATGGTGTAGCTGGTCGTGTTGGTTACAAATTTGTAGACGGTAAAAAAGTTCGCTACAACAAAAAATCAGGCGAAGTGCTTGATTAATCACGAAGGAAAGGAGAAGTATAATGGCAAATCGTTTAAAAGAAAAATATCTTAATGAAGTAGTTCCTGCTTTGACAGAACAATTCAACTACTCATCAGTGATGGCTGTGCCTAAAGTAGATAAGATCGTTTTGAACATGGGTGTTGGTGAAGCTGTATCAAACGCTAAAAGCCTTGAAAAAGCTGCTGAAGAATTGGCACTTATCTCAGGTCAAAAACCACTTATCACTAAAGCTAAAAAATCAATCGCCGGCTTCCGTCTTCGTGAAGGTGTTGCGATCGGTGCAAAAGTTACCCTTCGTGGTGAACGTATGTACGAATTCTTGGATAAATTGGTTTCAGTTTCACTTCCACGTGTACGTGACTTCCACGGTGTTCCAACAAAATCATTTGATGGACGCGGAAACTACACACTTGGTGTGAAAGAACAATTGATCTTCCCAGAAATCAACTTCGATGACGTTGACAAAACTCGTGGTCTTGACATCGTTATCGTAACAACTGCTAACACTGACGAAGAGTCACGTGCATTGCTTACAGGCCTTGGAATGCCTTTTGCAAAATAATATAGGAGGTAAATCTAATGGCTAAAAAATCAATGATTGCTAAGAACAAACGTCCAGCGAAGTTCTCTACTCAAGCTTATACTCGTTGTGAAAAATGTGGTCGTCCACATTCAGTTTACCGCAAATTTAAACTTTGCCGTGTTTGCTTCCGTGAATTAGCTTACAAAGGACAAATTCCTGGTGTAACAAAAGCATCTTGGTAATTTAAGATATCAAGGGCGTCAAAACTCTAAGTGAAAATAGGAAACTTGACGAAGAAACTGAAGTTTCTAGGAAAGTTTATCTTTTTCACACAGAGTTTAGCCCGGGTTCAGTTGGGCTTGCCAATTTGAACTCGAGCTACAGCTTTGGCAAAAAAGACCAATTTTCTTTGGAGCATCGCTCCTGCATCAAATTGCCTATTTTTGCTCTTGCTGTTACGCTCTTTGTATCATGTATTAACTAGCAAGTGCAACTTGCAAACTACTAGTAAGAGGAGAAAAACAAAATGGTTATGACTGACCCAATCGCAGACTTCCTAACTCGTATTCGTAACGCTAACCAAGCGAAACACGAAGTACTTGAAGTACCTGCATCAAACATCAAAAAAGGGATTGCTGAAATCCTTAAACGCGAAGGTTTTGTAAAAAACGTTGAAATCATCGAAGATGACAAACAAGGCATCATCCGTGTATTCCTTAAATACGGACCAAACGGTGAAAAAGTTATCACTAACTTGAAACGTGTTTCTAAACCAGGACTTCGTGTCTACAAAAAACGTGAAGATCTTCCAAAAGTTCTTAACGGACTTGGAATTGCTATCCTTTCAACTTCTGAAGGTTTGCTTACTGATAAAGAAGCACGCCAAAAGAATGTTGGTGGAGAAGTTATCGCTTACGTTTGGTAAAATCAAGATACAAAGCTCGTAAAGAACAAAGCAAAATTAGGAAGTTGGAGAAGTTTGTTTACAAACAAGCCAACTTATCTATTTTGCACAGTTCTTAGAGCGTGTTCAATTTAGCTATTGAACTCAATAAGTATCTTTAACCCCGTGAAAACTGGCCGTTCTGGCCTGACAATTTAACAGGAGAAAATAAACATGTCACGTATTGGTAATAAAGTTATCGTGTTGCCTGCTGGTGTTGAAATCACTAACAATGACAACGTTGTAACTGTAAAAGGACCTAAAGGAGAACTTACTCGTGAGTTCTCAAAAGATATTGAAATCCGTGTGGAAGGTACTGAAGTAACTCTTCACCGTCCAAACGATTCAAAAGAAATGAAAACTATCCACGGAACTACTCGTGCCCTTTTGAACAACATGGTTGTTGGTGTATCAGAAGGATTCAAGAAAGAACTTGAAATGCGCGGGGTTGGTTACCGTGCACAACTTCAAGGATCTAAACTTGTTTTGGCTGTTGGTAAATCTCATCCAGACGAAGTTGAAGCTCCAGAAGGAATTACTTTTGAACTTCCAAACCCAACAACAATTGTTGTTAGCGGAATTTCAAAAGAAGTAGTTGGTCAAACAGCTGCTTACGTACGTAGCCTTCGTTCACCAGAACCATATAAAGGTAAAGGTATCCGTTACGTTGGTGAATTCGTTCGCCGTAAAGAAGGTAAAACAGGTAAATAATGTTGAGTGGTTGATTATCAACCACCAACCTATTTTCCAACTTTGTGCATAGCACACGATTTAAAACTAAAGAGGTGAAAACTGTGATTTCAAAACCAGATAAAAACAAACTCCGCCAAAAACGCCACCGTCGCGTTCGCGGAAAACTCTCTGGAACTGCTGATCGCCCACGTTTGAACGTATTCCGTTCTAATACAGGCATCTACGCTCAAGTGATTGATGACGTAGCGGGTGTAACGCTCGCAAGTGCTTCAACTCTTGACAAAGAAGTTTCAAAAGGAACTAAAACTGAACAAGCCGTTGCTGTCGGTAAACTCGTTGCAGAACGTGCAAACGCTAAAGGTATTTCAGAAGTGGTGTTCGACCGCGGTGGATATCTATATCACGGACGTGTGAAAGCTTTGGCTGATGCAGCTCGTGAAAACGGATTGAAATTCTAATAGGAGGACACTAGAAAATGGCATTTAAAGACAATGCAGTTGAATTAGAAGAACGCGTAGTTGCTGTCAACCGTGTTACAAAAGTTGTTAAAGGTGGACGTCGTCTTCGTTTCGCAGCTCTTGTTGTTGTTGGTGACCACAACGGTCGCGTAGGATTTGGTACTGGTAAAGCTCAAGAAGTTCCAGAAGCAATCCGTAAAGCAGTAGATGATGCTAAGAAAAACTTGATCGAAGTTCCTATGGTTGGAACAACAATCCCACACGAAGTTCTTTCAGAATTCGGTGGAGCTAAAGTATTGTTGAAACCTGCTGTAGAAGGTTCTGGAGTTGCTGCTGGTGGTGCAGTTCGTGCCGTTGTGGAATTGGCAGGTGTGGCAGATATTACATCTAAATCACTTGGTTCTAACACTCCAATCAACATTGTTCGTGCAACTGTTGAAGGTTTGAAACAATTGAAACGCGCTGAAGAAGTTGCTGCCCTTCGTGGTATTTCAGTTTCTGATTTGGCATAAGAAAGGGGATAAAATGGCTCAAATTAAAATTACTTTGACTAAGTCTCCAATCGGACGCATTCCATCACAACGTAAAACTGTTGTAGCACTTGGACTTGGCAAATTGAACAGTTCTGTTATTAAAGAAGATAACGCTGCTATCCGTGGTATGATCACAGCAGTATCTCACTTGGTAACAGTTGAAGAAGTAAACTAATGAATTTTTAGGGGATGTGGACTATACCATCCCCTAAAACTAGATATAGTCATCTATGATGACGTCGTATAGGCGAGTTGATGGGGGAGACAACCTTTTCTCCCTTATCGGCGCTAGCATTTTACAAAAGAGGAGAAAATAAAAATGAAACTTCATGAATTGAAACCTGCAGAAGGTTCTCGTAAAGTACGTAACCGCGTTGGTCGTGGTACTTCATCAGGTAACGGTAAAACATCTGGTCGTGGTCAAAAAGGTCAAAAAGCTCGTAGCGGTGGCGGAGTTCGCCTTGGTTTTGAAGGTGGACAAACTCCATTGTTCCGTCGTCTTCCAAAACGTGGATTCACAAACATCAACGCTAAAGAATACGCAATTGTGAACCTTGACCAATTGAACGTCTTTGAAGATGGTGCTGAAGTTACTCCAGTTGTTCTTATCGAAGCAGGAATTGTTAAAGCTGAAAAATCAGGTATTAAAGTTCTTGGTAACGGTGAGTTGACTAAGAAATTGACTGTGAAAGCAGCTAAATTCTCTAAATCAGCTGAAGAAGCTATCACTGCTAAAGGTGGTTCAGTAGAAGTCATCTAAGAGAGGTGACCTATGTTTTTTAAATTATTAAGAGAAGCTCTTAAAGTCAAGCAGGTTCGATCAAAAATTTTATTTACAATTTTTATCGTTTTGGTCTTTCGTATCGGAACTAGCATTACAGTTCCTGGTGTGAATGCCAATAGCTTGAATGCTTTAAGTGGATTATCCTTCTTAAACATGTTGAGCTTGGTCTCAGGGAATGCCATGAAAAACTTCTCAGTTTTTGCTCTTGGTGTTAGTCCCTACATTACGGCCTCTATCGTTGTCCAACTCTTGCAAATGGATATTTTACCCAAGTTTGTAGAGTGGGGTAAACAAGGGGAAGTAGGTCGAAGAAAATTAAATCAAGCTACTCGTTATATTGCTCTTGTTCTAGCCTTTGTGCAATCTATCGGGATTACAGCTGGTTTTAATACTTTGGCTGGAGCTCAATTGTTGAAAACAGCTCTTACTCCACAAGTCTTTATCATGATTGGTATCATCTTAACAGCTGGTAGTATGATTGTGACTTGGTTGGGAGAGCAAATTACAGATAAGGGATACGGAAATGGTGTTTCTATGATTATCTTTGCCGGGATTGTTGCCTCAATTCCAGAGATGATTCAGGGCATCTATGTGGACTACTTTGTGAACGTCCCAAGTAGCCGTATCAACTCATCTATCATTTTCGTAATCATTTTGATTATTACTGTATTGTTGATTATTTATTTTACAACTTATGTTCAACAAGCAGAATACAAAATTCCAATCCAATATACTAAGGTTGCACAAGGTGCTCCTTCTAGCTCTTACCTTCCTTTGAAGGTAAACCCTGCTGGAGTTATCCCTGTTATCTTTGCAAGTTCGATTACTGCAGCGCCTGCGGCTATTCTTCAGTTTTTGAGCGCTACAGGTCATGATTGGGCTTGGGTAAGAACAGCACAAGAAATGCTGGCAACAACTTCACCAACTGGTATTGCCATGTATGCTTTGTTGATTATTCTCTTTACATTCTTCTATACGTTTGTACAGATTAATCCTGAAAAAGCGGCAGAAAACCTACAAAAGAGCGGTGCCTATATCCACGGAGTTCGTCCTGGTAAAGGTACAGAGGAATATATGTCTAAACTTCTTCGTCGTCTTGCAACTGTTGGTTCTCTCTTCCTTGGTGTGATTTCTATTTTACCGATCGTAGCAAAAGATGTTTTCGGGCTTTCAGAAGCAGTTGCTTTTGGAGGAACTAGTCTTTTGATCATTATCTCTACAGGTATTGAAGGAATCAAACAATTGGAAGGTTACCTATTGAAACGTAAGTATGTTGGTTTCATGGATAGAACAGAATAAAAGTATTTACTGATACTCTTCGAAAATCAAATTCAAACTACGTCAACGTCTCCTTGCCGTACTCAAGTACAACCTGCGTCTAGCTTCCTAGTTTGCTCTTTGATTTTCATTGAGTATGAATCAGTAAATGCTGAGAGAGTGGAGGTTTAAACTCTGACATTTGTGAGAGTTTGGTCTCCCCTCTTCTATTTTGTTTTTAAATAGGGGTGAAAAGATTTTTTGCTTCTATTTAAAAATAAAATAAGGAGATCAAATCATGAATCTTTTGATTATGGGCTTACCTGGTGCAGGTAAGGGAACTCAAGCAGCAAAAATCGTAGAACAATTCCATGTTGCACATATCTCAACAGGTGATATGTTCCGTGCTGCTATGGCAAATCAAACTGAAATGGGTGTTCTTGCTAAGTCATACATTGACAAGGGTGAATTAGTTCCTGATGAAGTTACAAATGGGATCGTAAAAGAACGTCTTTCACAAGATGATATTAAAGAAACAGGATTCTTATTGGATGGTTACCCACGTACAATCGAACAAGCTCATGCCTTGGACAAAACATTGGCTGAACTTGGCATTGAACTAGAAGGTGTCATCAACATTGAAGTGAATCCAGATAGCCTCTTGGAACGTTTGAGTGGTCGTATTATCCACCGCGTAACTGGAGAAACTTTCCACAAGGTCTTTAACCCACCAGTTGACTATAAGGAAGAAGATTACTACCAACGTGAAGATGATAAGCCTGAGACAGTGAAACGTCGTTTGGATGTGAATATTGCTCAAGGAGAACCAATCATTGCTCACTACCGTGCCAAAGGTTTGGTTCATGACATCGAAGGTAATCAAGATATCAATGATGTCTTCTCAGATATCGAAAAAGTATTGACAAATTTGAAATAAAGCGTTTTTCACACTTGCAATAATCCGCTACAAATGTTATACTAAGATAGTCTGACTTATAATTGTTGTCTCTGTGTCTAGAGGCATCGAATCGAAATTTATGGAGGTGCTTTTGCGTGGCAAAAGACGATGTGATTGAAGTTGAAGGCAAAGTAGTTGATACAATGCCGAATGCAATGTTTACGGTTGAACTTGAAAATGGACATCAGATTTTAGCAACAGTTTCTGGTAAAATTCGTAAAAACTATATTCGTATTTTAGCGGGAGATCGTGTTACTGTCGAAATGAGTCCATATGACTTGACACGTGGACGTATCACTTACCGCTTTAAATAATCGAAAAACTTGGAGGGATAAGAAATGAAAGTAAGACCATCGGTCAAACCAATTTGCGAATACTGTAAAGTTATTCGTCGTAATGGTCGTGTTATGGTAATTTGCCCAGCAAATCCAAAACACAAACAACGTCAAGGATAAGATAGAAAGGAGAAAACATGGCTCGTATTGCTGGAGTTGACATTCCAAATGACAAACGCGTAGTAATCTCATTGACTTATGTTTATGGTATCGGACTTGCAACATCTAAGAAAATTTTGGCTGCTGCTGGAATCTCAGAAGATGTTCGTGTACGTGATCTTACATCAGATCAAGAAGATGCTATCCGTCGTGAAGTGGATGCAATCAAAGTTGAAGGTGACCTTCGTCGTGAAGTAAACTTGAACATCAAACGTTTGATGGAAATCGGTTCATACCGTGGTATCCGTCACCGTCGTGGACTTCCTGTCCGTGGACAAAACACTAAAAACAACGCTCGCACTCGTAAAGGTAAAGCTGTTGCGATTGCTGGTAAGAAAAAATAATATAGGAGGTAAAAGTCTTGGCTAAACCAACACGTAAACGTCGTGTGAAAAAGAATATCGAATCTGGTATTGCTCATATTCACGCTACATTTAATAACACTATTGTTATGATTACTGATGTGCATGGTAATGCAATTGCTTGGTCATCAGCTGGTGCTCTTGGTTTCAAAGGTTCTCGTAAATCTACACCATTCGCTGCTCAAATGGCTTCTGAAGCTGCTGCTAAATCTGCACAAGAACACGGTCTTAAATCAGTTGAAGTTACTGTAAAAGGTCCAGGTTCTGGTCGTGAGTCAGCTATTCGTGCGCTTGCTGCCGCTGGTCTTGAAGTAACAGCAATTCGTGATGTGACTCCAGTGCCACACAATGGTGCTCGTCCTCCAAAACGTCGCCGTGTATAATCATCGCATTACACTGCTTTTCGTTTAAGAGGGAGTAACTAAATGATCGAGTTTGAAAAACCAAATATAACAAAAATTGATGAAAATAAAGATTATGGCAAGTTTGTAATCGAACCACTTGAACGTGGCTACGGTACAACTCTTGGTAACTCTCTTCGTCGTGTACTTCTAGCTTCTCTACCAGGAGCAGCTGTGACATCTATCAATATTGATGGTGTGTTACATGAGTTTGACACAGTTCCAGGTGTTCGTGAAGACGTGATGCAAATCATTCTGAACATTAAAGGAATTGCAGTGAAATCGTACGTTGAAGACGAAAAAATCATCGAACTGGATGTTGAAGGTCCTGCTGAAGTAACAGCTGGTGACATTTTGACAGATAGCGATATTGAAATTGTAAATCCAGATCATTATCTCTTTACAATCGGTGAAGGTTCTTCTCTAAAAGCGACTATGACTGTTAACAGTGGTCGTGGATATGTACCTGCTGATGAAAATAAAAAGGATAATGCACCAGTTGGAACACTTGCTGTAGATTCTATTTATACACCAGTTACAAAAGTCAACTATCAAGTGGAACCTGCTCGTGTAGGTAGCAATGATGGATTTGACAAATTAACCCTTGAAATCTTGACAAATGGAACAATTATTCCAGAAGATGCTTTAGGGCTTTCAGCACGTATTTTGACAGAACATCTTGATTTGTTTACAAATCTTACTGAGATTGCTAAGTCAACTGAAGTGATGAAAGAAGCTGATACTGAATCTGACGACCGTATTTTGGATCGTACGATTGAGGAACTGGACTTGTCTGTGCGTTCATACAACTGTTTGAAACGTGCCGGTATCAATACCGTGCATGATTTGACAGAAAAATCTGAAGCAGAGATGATGAAAGTACGAAATCTTGGACGCAAGAGTTTGGAAGAAGTGAAACTCAAACTCATTGATTTGGGTCTTGGATTAAAAGATAAATAAAGGAGGAATACATGGCTTACCGTAAACTAGGACGCACTAGCTCACAACGTAAAGCAATGCTTCGCGATTTGACAACTGACCTTTTGATCAACGAATCAATCGTGACAACTGAAGCTCGTGCTAAAGAAATCCGTAAAACTGTTGAAAAAATGATTACTCTAGGTAAACGTGGTGATTTGCATGCACGTCGTCAAGCAGCTGCTTTCGTACGTAATGAAATCGCATCTGAAAACTATGATGAAGCAACTGATAAGTACACTTCTACTACAGCACTTCAAAAATTGTTCTCAGAAATCGCACCTCGTTATGCTGAACGTAACGGTGGATACACTCGTATCCTTAAAACTGAACCACGTCGTGGTGATGCAGCGCCAATGGCGATCATCGAATTAGTATAAAATCATCAATTTTGTTGAGTGTTATGATGATGGAGTCTTGTGCTCTTAGTCTAGCTCTGGTCTACCGCTAGGATTTCGGTCCTAGCGGGAACACTCATCATAAGTTGGGATAGTAGACGCTTGTTTACGAAATTGTTTTTTTCTTAAGAACAACTTCGTAAGCAGGCGTTTTTGAGTATTTTAGTTGGAATTATGCTATACTATTTGAAAAGAATCCTGTTTAATGTTCAGGTTTCCTATTAAAAGAAGAATTGGAGTTTGCTTATGAAAGCGATTATAACTGTTGTTGGTAAAGATAAATCTGGAATTGTTGCAGGTGTTTCTGGTAAAATTGCAGAATTGGGTTTGAATATTGATGATATCTCTCAAACTGTTTTGGATGAATATTTCACGATGATGGCTGTCGTCTCTAGTGATAAAAAGCAAGATTTCACTTATCTTCGTAATGAATTTGAAGCTTTTGGGCAAACTTTGAATGTGAAAATTAATATTCAGAGTGCAGCGATTTTTGAAGCTATGTATAATATCTAGGAGGTTATTATGGATATTAGACAAGTTACTGAAACCATTGCCATGATTGAGGAGCAAAACTTCGATATCAGAACTATTACCATGGGGATTTCCCTTTTGGACTGTATCGATCCGGATATCAATCGTGCTGCGGAGAAAATTTATCAAAAGATTAGGACCAAGGCAGCTAATTTAGTGGCTGTTGGCGATGAAATTGCGGCTGAGTTGGGGATTCCAATCGTTAATAAGCGTGTATCGGTGACACCCATTTCTCTGATAGGGGCAGCGACAGATGCGACAGACTATGTGGTTCTGGCAAAAGCGCTTGATAAGGCTGCGAAAGAAATCGGTGTGGATTTTATTGGTGGTTTCTCTGCCTTGGTACAAAAGGGGTACCAAAAGGGAGATGAGATTCTCATCAATTCTATTCCTCGTGCTTTGGCTGAAACGGACAAGGTCTGCTCGTCAGTCAATATCGGCTCAACCAAGTCTGGTATCAATATGACGGCTGTGGCAGATATGGGACGAGTTATCAAGGAAACGGCTAATCTATCAGATATGGGAGCAGCCAAGTTGGTTGTATTCGCTAATGCTGTTGAGGACAATCCGTTTATGGCAGGTGCCTTCCACGGTGTTGGAGAAGCTGATGTTATCATCAATGTCGGGGTTTCTGGTCCTGGTGTGGTAAAGCGTGCCTTGGAAAAAGTTCGTGGTGAGAGCTTTGACGTAGTAGCCGAAACAGTCAAGAAGACTGCATTTAAAATCACTCGTATTGGTCAATTGGTTGGACAGATGGCCAGCGAGAGACTGGGTGTGGAGTTTGGTATTGTTGACTTGAGTTTGGCGCCAACTCCTGCGGTTGGAGACTCTGTAGCACGTGTCCTAGAAGAAATGGGACTAGAGACGGTTGGTACGCATGGAACGACGGCTGCCTTGGCTCTCTTGAACGACCAAGTTAAGAAGGGCGGAGTTATGGCTTGCAACCAAGTTGGTGGTTTGTCTGGTGCTTTTATCCCTGTTTCAGAGGATGAAGGAATGATTGCTGCAGTGCAAAATGGCTCTCTTAATCTGGAAAAACTAGAAGCTATGACTGCTATCTGTTCCGTTGGTTTGGATATGATTGCCATTCCAGAAGATACACCTGCTGAAACCATTGCGGCCATGATTGCAGATGAGGCTGCAATTGGTGTTATCAACATGAAAACTACGGCTGTTCGTATCATTCCCAAAGGAAAAGAAGGTGATATGATTGAGTTTGGAGGCCTATTAGGAACTGCACCTGTTATGAAAATCAATGGAGCTTCGTCTGTCGATTTCATCTCTCGTGGAGGACAAATTCCAGCACCAATTCATAGTTTTAAAAATTAAGAAAATAGGAGAAATTTTAAGTTCTATTTAAGGTTAGGTATGTATACTGTAATCATTAAATAAAGACCTCCTAATATTATTTGAAACAGATAACACTGATTTAGTTTGATTTGATTTTCATCTAATATCTTTATTTAATAGAACTCCTAAACTTTTTCATAATAATCTCCTGCAAAAGTCGCCTGTATGGGTGGCTTTTGTTTTATCATCCATGATATAATAGAAACAAACGGAGGACGGAAAATGGTAAAAGTACGATTGTATTTGGTACGTCATGGCAAGACCATGTTTAACACGATTGGTCGCGCGCAAGGTTGGAGCGATACCCCCTTAACAGCAGAAGGTGAGCGAGGGATTCAAGAATTAGGAATCGGTTTGCGAGAATCTGGTCTACGGTTTGAGCGCGCTTATTCCAGTGATTCTGGCCGCACCATTCAGACTATGGGAATTATTCTTGAAGAACTTGGCTTGCAAGGGAAAATCCCATATCGCATGGACAAGCGTATCAGAGAATGGTGTTTCGGTAGTTTTGATGGAGCCTACGATGGTGATCTTTTCATGGGTATTATTCCTCGTATCTTTAATGTGGACCACGTTCACCAATTGTCTTATGCTGAATTGGCTGAGGGCTTGGTAGAGGTTGATACAGCTGGTTGGGCTGAAGGCTGGGAAAAACTCAGTGGACGAATCAAGGAAGGCTTTGAAGCGATTGCCAAAGAAATGGAAGAACAAGGTGGGGGCAATGCTCTTGTCGTTAGCCATGGAATGACCATTGGAACCATTGTTTATCTAATTAATGGCATGCATCCGCATGGTCTCGATAATGGTAGTGTGACGATCCTAGAATACGAGGACGGTCAGTTTAGCGTAGAAGTTGTCGGCGACCGTAGTTACCGAGAACTAGGACGTGAGAAGATGGAGGAAGCCTCTATTTAATTAGTCTAGACTTGCTTGCTATGAACTAGGGATTTGATAGGAATATTAAGATAAGAAAAAACAGCCGAGGGTAATCCTTTCGGCTGTTTTTGATGGGGAAAACTAAAGTGTGATGCTATTGCTTTTAGAGATTTTCATAAACAAGAGCAAGGAACCTACTGTTAGAACAGTCAGGATAGTTGATAAGGCTGCGGCTACACCGTAATTCCCTCTGAGAACCTCTGTATAAATGGCTACAGTCATTGTTCTTGTTTTGACATTGTAGAGGAGGATAGAAGTAGAGAGTTCTGAAATCATTGTAACCCAAGATAGGATAGCTCCAGAAATAATACCAGATAGCATCATTGGAGTTGTAATCTTGGCAAAGGTATTGAGACGGCTACTTCCTAAGCTTTCAGCAGCTTCTTCAATACTTGGTGCTATTTGTTGCAAGCTAGCAACAGATGAGCGAATAGTATACGGTAATCTTCTGACAGATAGAGACATAATCAAGATGAAAGCAGTTCCTGTAATCATAAGAAATCCACTTCCAAATAGACCGGTATTGAAGGAAGAAATGAAGGCAATCCCTAGAACAGTTCCGGGTACAATATAAGGGACCATACTGAGGCTGTCAATTAAGTTTGTAAACAAATTCCGTTTTCTAACGGCTAGGTAGGAGATAAATGTTGCGAATAGGACAACTAGAACTAAGGCAATCAAAGGGATACGAATAGTATTGAAAATAGCAGATCCCATACGATTGAAAGCTACCTTGTAACTGTTTAGAGAATAACCTTTGACAAATACCATACCTGATGTTTTTAGGAAAGAAGTATAAATCAAGTAGACTTGAGGTAGAACAGAGAACAAGATAATTCCGTAGACTGTTGCATAAATGGCAGCCATTTTTCCTTTTGTAGTTTTTTTAGGCTCAATTGGATGGAGCGAATTCATGCTGAAACTGTAGCGGTTTGAGATGTATTTTTGGATAAGGAAGATTGCCAAGGCAATGATAATCGCCATAATTGCTAAAGCAGATGCAAAAGCAGAATTTCCTCCAACCTCGCTAATGAATTGGGTATAAATCAAGACGGGGAAAGTCCGATATCCTTCACCAATCAACATAGGCGTTCCAAAATCTGAGAATGCTCTCATAAACACAAGCAAGGCAGCAGCTAGTAAGGTTGGAACTAGGAGAGGTAAAACAACCGTTACGATACGCTTAAATCCGAAGGACCCCATGCTTTCAGCAGCTTCAAGTAGAGAATTGTCAATACTTTTCATTGTCCCAGCAACGTAGAGAAATACCAGTGGGAATAGTTGCAGTGTAAAGACAAGTACAATTCCTTTGAATCCATAAATATCAATAGCTGGAAGATGAAGAGTATTTGTCATGAATTTTGTGATGACCCCATTTCGTCCCAGCAAGAGAATCCAGGAGTAGGCTCCCACGAAAGGAGCTGACATGGAAGCAATGATAATCAATATTTGTAGAAATTTCTTTCCCTTGAAGTCATACATGGAAAAAAGATAAGCTAATAGGGTTCCTACAACTAAGGAAGTGACAGTAGCGGTAATGGAAACCTTGAAACTGTTGACAAGTGTCTCAGAGTAGTAGGCTTTACTAAAGAAAGTGACAAAATTAGCTAGTGAGAATTGTCCTTCATGTATGAGTGCTTGCTTGAGCACGGTAACGATAGGATAAACCAGAAAGACAAGATAGGTAAGAAAGATGAAGAAAGAGGAGGCTGTCCAAATATTTAGTTTTTTACGTTCCATGGTTGACTCCTTTTATCAGGTTTTGGGAACCATCTGCAGAAAAGACGTTTAATTTTTGAGTATTGATTCGTAGACGAATACGATCGCCTTTTTGTAGATCTTCTTCAAAAGTTGATTCTTCGCTAACTTGAATTTTTGAGGCAAATCCTGTTTCGATGAAATACTCCGTATTTAGTCCAAGATAGACGCTATCGCTAATAGTTCCTTCAATATCTCCAGATTCATCTTTGATAAATTCTTCAGGACGAATGCTTACATGAATGGCTTGCTCCTCAGCCTGATCAAGAGCTGGCATTCGAAGAGCATAGCCATCTGAAAAGACGATATAAGCGCCGTCGCTCCGTTTTTCAAGAGTGGCAGGGATAATATTTGTGCGTCCGATAAAGGTAGCCACAAACTCATTAGCTGGTTTATGATAGAGTTCTTTTGGCCGACCGATTTGTTGAATCACCCCATCTTTCATAACAGCAATTTGGTCTGAAATAGCCATGGCTTCTTCTTGGTCGTGGGTTACATAAACAGTTGTAATTCCCACTTCGTGTTGGATTTCTCGAATGGCTTGACGCATATCCAAGCGAAGTTTGGCATCTAGGTTACTAAGTGGCTCGTCCATGAGGAGAACACTTGGATTAACAGCTAAGGCACGTGCCAAGGCGACACGTTGTTGTTGTCCACCACTGAGTTTATCGGGCTTCCGATCCGCATATTGAGCAATTTGCATGAGTTCAAGATACTTATTGGTTTGTTGGACTAATTCTTCTTTCGGAACCTTCTTTTGCTTAAGACCAAAAGCAACATTGTCTCGGACAGTCAAATGTGGGAAAATAGCGTAGTTTTGGAAAACCATCCCGATATTGCGTTTGCTGGGTTCCATATTATTGATTTTTGTATCATCGAAGTAAAATTCTCCACCTTCGATACTGTTGAAACCTGCAATCATACGAAGAAGGGTCGTTTTCCCACACCCTGAAGGCCCAAGAAGGGTAAAGAGACTTCCTTTTGGAATTGTAATGTTCAAATTCTCAATAACAGGGACATCGTGATAGATTTTTTTTGCGTTAATAATTTTGATCTCACTCATAGTGAACCTCTTTTACTGTTTAGATTGGATATCTGTAAAGACTTCGTTGTATTTCTTAACGATATCTGATTTATTCTTGATGACATAATCATAATCTTCAGTGAGTGTTTTGATTTTGTCAATTGGTTTCATATTTTCGCTCGTTTTAGCATTTTTACGAACAGGACGGTTAGTAGTGGTTGTACCAAGTGTATCTTGTACTTCTTGAGAGATAATAAAATCGATAAATTTCTTGGCATTTTCCATATTTTTCGCTTTTTTAACGATAGCAGCACTAGCAGGTAGGAAGACTGTTCCTTCTTTTGGATAGACTACCTTGATGTTAGCTCCGTCATTTAAGAGTTTAACTGCTGGATCTTCATAAGAGAGACCAACAGCCATTTCTCCGTCAGCAACTGCTTTATAGACACCAGATGAACTTGAACCGATTTTACCATCAATAAGTGTGAAGAGATCTTTTACATAAGACCAAGCTTTATCGTCTTTGTAACCACCTTGAGCTTGTAGCATATTTGTTAATTGAGCAAAGGCGCTAGAAGAGTTTGCTGGGTCAGCAGTTGCAATTTTTCCTTTTAGTTCAGGTTTGAGAAGGTCGCTATATCCTTCGATGTTCATGCCTTTCGTTAAATCAGGATTGACGATTAAAACACTACCATCCAGTGTATAAGGCGTAGAGTAGCCAGTTGTGTTTTGATATTCTTTGATAACATTATCATTTTCTTTTGAAGTATAGTTTTCAAAGAGCTCTCCGTGGGTAGCATATTGTGTATAAGAACCACCAAAGATGACATCGGCTACAGGAGCTTCTTTTTCTGACTCTAGTTTTTTGAAAAGTTCTCCAGTACCAGCTTGAATCAGTTCTACTTTGATACCATATTTTTCTTCAAAGGCAGGAATAGTTGCTCCGATTAAGCCCTCTGAGTTTGGTGAATAAACGACTAGCGAACCGCCGTCTCCTTTATCAGATGAACCGCCATCGGCAGATTCATTAGAAGAACAAGCAGCAAGACCAAAAAGGGCTAGTCCGCAAGCAGCATAATACATCCATTTCTTTTTCATGATGGATACCTCCGTTGTGTTATTTAAGTTTATTGTAAAACAATGTAAGCGTTTTTAAAACTGATAATTCTATTCTATTAGAGTAAAATTCTCTACAAAAACGGAAGTAATCTTTTGATTTTATAGTAGGGTTTGACAGTTAATCATTGGAAAGTCAAATATTATTTTTTAGATTGGATATCTGTAAAAATGTCATTGTACTTTTTAAGAATGGCGGATTTGTTTTTAATGACATAATCTGAATCTTCAGTGGCAATATTGATTTCTGTCATAGCCTTCATATTTTTATTGGTTTTAGCATTTTTACGAATGGGTCTAATTGTTGTTTCAGTTCCTAGCTTATCTTGAATTTCTTGAGAAAGGAGAAAATCGATAAACTTCTTGGCGTTTTCCATGTGTTTGGCATTTTTAACGATAGCCGCGTTACCAGGTAAAAAGACGGTTCCTTCTTTTGGATAAATGACTTTTACATCAACTCCGTCATTTAAAAGTTTTAAGGCAGGGTCTTCATAGGTGAGCCCTACAGCCATTTCTCCATCTGCGACGGCTTTGTAAACATTTGAAGAGCTAGATGCAATTTTTCCATCTACTAGGGTAAATAGATTTTTCACATAGGTCCAAGCTTGTTCATTTTCGTATCCACCTTGATCAATAAGCATGTTTGTTAATTGAGCAAAGGCGCTAGAAGCATTACTTGGATCAGCAGTAGCAATTTTACCTTTTAATTTAGGATTGAGTAGATCATTGTAGCCTTCAATTTTAATATCTTTTGTAAGAGCTGAATTGGCAATGATGACACTGACATCAAGTGTATAAGGCGTGTAGAATCCAGTTTTATTTTGATATTCAGGGATTATCTGGTCGTTCTCTTGAGAAATATAAGGTTCAAAAAGATTTTCGTTAGAAGAGAAGAGGGCGTAGGAGCCTCCGAAAATGACATCGGCTACAGGCGATTCTTTTTCAGCCTCAGCTTTTTTGAACAATTCACCAGTGCTGGCTTGTACTAAGTCAACCTTAATACCATATTTTTCTTCGAAGGCTGGGATTGTTTCTTCGATAAGGTCTTCAGGGTTAGGCGAGTAGACAACCAAAGTGTTATCTGAATCTTTTTCAGCGCTAGTTTCAGCTTCTATAGGTGAAGAACATCCTGATAAAGAAAGGAATATCCAGCTACAAGAGAGAAAGAATAGTATTTTTTTCATAAGTATCTCCTTTTTACGAACATTTTCTCTACTTAGATTATTAATGTTTTTAAATTGTAGAGTTCTACAGGATATAATAAAAACCTTAAAGAAATCTAAAACGAGAAATAGGAAATGGGTGTCTCGAGCAAGGATGGGTAAACTGTAGCTGGGATTTCGATGAGAAGTATAAAATAAAAAGATTGCTACAGTAGAGTTGAGCAATCCTTTTACATCAATGGTTTTTATCCATGAGTTTTAATTCTTTTGGAGAAATATGGAGATACTTTTTAAAAACTTTGGCAAAATATTTATAGTCTGAAAATCCAACTTGTTCAGAGATATCGCTTAAGGGAGAATTAGGGGATTCAGCCATTTTATCTATAGCTTGCTTGAGGCGGTAGCGTAAGATATATTCATTTAGCGTCATTGGGAAATCTTCTTTGATAACCTTATATAGATAACTTTCGCTATACCCTAGATTCTCTGCAATGGTAGAAATGGTAAAGTGCATGCAGTAGTGTTGATGAACAAATTCAAGAATTTGCTGAATGATTTGGTTTTGTGTATCGACTTGTTGGATAGAGGTGAGTAAAGTTTGATATTCTTCTAAAAAAGGAGTTTCTTGATAAGTGCTAACTCGTAATCGCAAAACAATTTTTTGAAGACATTCTGTCAATTCCTTGGTATCAATTGGTTTGGATAAGAAATCTACCGCGCCATATTGCATGGCTTTTTTGGCATTTTGAAAATCGTTATAACCTGATAAGATAACTTTTTCATAGGGGAGAGTACGAGTGGCTTCAAACATCATAAAAGCATCCATAATTGGCATGGTGATGTCTGTTAAGACAATATGAGGTTCTTTTTCTTGGATGAGTTTCATACCCTCTTGACCGTGACTGGCAGTTCCTACGACTTGGATACCTAAGGCAGAGTAATCTACGGCAATCTCTAGCCATTTTCGAATGAGGTGTTCATCTTCTACGATGATGAGCTTAAACATGAGTTAGTCCTTTCGTTACAAATTTGACCCAAGTTTCTCCATGGCGATTGACTCCTAAATCTAGCTGGACATCAGAAAAGAAATTGCTCAATCGTTTGTAGCTGTTAACGATACCATGCTGGGTATGAGGGCTTTCTAAAGAGTCTAAAATAGCGAGTCGCTCTTGTTTTGTGAGCCCTCCGGCATTATCCTTGACTAAAAAAGTCAGAGAATCTTCTTCCAAGGTAATTTGGATATCAATATGAAGATCAATACGGTATTGCATCCCATATTTTATAGCATTTTCTACTAGAGGAAGCAAGAAAAGCTTAGGGATAGGCTGATTATCGACAGTTTCTGGACAGACAATATCATAAGAAAAGTGCTCAAAACGAATCTTATGAATCATAAGGTAATCCTCTATAATCTTTAAATCCTGACAAATGGTTGTTTCTTTTTCTAAATCGGTGATACTGTAGCGAAGAATGCGCGTGAGGTTTTGAATCAGGTCTTGTGTGAGAGCGGCATCCATTAAAGAAGTGATTTTAATCGTCTCAAGTGTATTGTAGAGAAAATGAGGATTGAACTGAGCTTCTAGCATTTTTCTTTCAAAAATCCACTTTTCTTTTTCTATGGTCAACATTTTCTGGTGAAGTTGATCTAATTCGTACAACATATTGTTGATTTTTTCGGCCATAAACTCAAACTCATCACCTGTTTGTAGAGAAAGCCTTTTTTCTGCTTGTTTAGGAATTTCTTGAAGTTGGTAAACCAAACTTTCAATAGGAACAGCATTGTGTGTGGCAATCTTATGAGCAATTCGCCTTGCTTGCCAGAAATAGAGGAAGAATATACATAAGGTGAGAATGGAGGCTAGACCAAGTAAGCTAGGAATGGGAAAAAAGGATTGAAAAGTATAGATTGAAAAAATAGCACCGACTTTTTCTTTTTGAACAATAAGCGGTTCATTCGCATACCAGTGGGTGCGAGAGTGTAGGAGTTTCTCATCAAATTTTTCAAGAGTGGAACGAGTAAATTGATTTGTATTGTTGGAAAACATATTTCCAAAGCTATCGGTAATGATGTATTTGGAATTGATCATTGGGAAACTTGAGATGAAATCATTCTCATTTACGAAAGCAATAGTATAGGCCTTAACTCGTTGGTTTTGAAGTAGTGGTTTGATAAAGAGTGTGTAATGTTGCTTATCTGAAGAGAGTGCAATTTTTTCTGTAACTTTTTCTTGAGAAGGATTTTGAATGAGCAGTTTTAGATAGTAGGGAGATAAAATACTTTCTTGATGATTGCGATTGGTACTAAATAGTAATTCACCTGTATCACTTAGAATAATGAGGTCAGAACTAAGTTTTAATTTAGCTTTTGTCTCGTAAAATAAGCTAAAGACCTCTCTCTCTGTGTGTTTGCCATCCAAAAATCCAGGAATCATTTTATGGTTCATGGTAGTCAGGAGCTCATTATTTGCTTCTTTCATTTCTTGAACCTGTTTTACAATCTGTCTCGTATCTTTGGAGAGTTGCTGCTTTTGTAAAACATAGGAAAAACCAAAAAGTAAAATGAGTAGTAAGAGTGAGGTCACAAAGGCTGCAATAGAGCTTCTATGGAGAATTTCTTTTTGGAGAGATTTTTTAAAGGAATGAGACATCCGCTACCTCCTTGGAAGGGTTTTCTGTTATAAGTATAGCAGTTTAAAAATTCTAGAGCAAGGTAAAATAGAAAAGTATAGAATAGAACGAGACCAAATTCCCTCAAAAATGGTATAATAGTAACATCACAAAATTGGAGAGAGACCATGAGTTTTTACAATCATAAAGAAATTGAGCCTAAGTGGCAGGGCTACTGGGCAGAACATCATACATTTAAGACAGGGACAGATGCATCAAAACCGAAGTTTTATGCTCTTGATATGTTCCCTTATCCATCTGGAGCGGGTCTGCACGTAGGGCACCCGGAAGGTTACACCGCAACTGATATTCTCAGCCGTTACAAACGTGCGCAAGGCTACAATGTCCTTCACCCAATGGGTTGGGATGCTTTTGGTTTGCCTGCAGAGCAATATGCTATGGATACAGGTAATGACCCAGCAGAATTTACAGCGGAAAATATTGCCAACTTCAAACGTCAAATCAATGCGCTTGGATTTTCTTATGACTGGGATCGTGAAGTCAACACAACAGATCCAAACTACTACAAGTGGACGCAATGGATCTTCACTAAGCTTTACGAAAAAGGTTTGGCCTATGAAGCGGAAGTGCCAGTAAACTGGGTTGAAGAGTTGGGAACAGCCATTGCCAACGAAGAAGTTCTTCCTGACGGAACTTCTGAGCGTGGAGGCTATCCAGTTGTTCGCAAACCAATGCGCCAATGGATGCTCAAAATCACGGCATATGCAGAGCGCTTGCTCAATGACTTGGATGAACTTGATTGGCCAGAGTCTATCAAGGACATGCAACGCAACTGGATTGGTAAATCAACTGGTGCCAATGTAACATTCAAAGTTAAGGGAACAGACAAGGAATTCACAGTTTTTACCACTCGTCCGGACACCCTTTTCGGTGCGACTTTCACTGTCTTGGCTCCTGAGCATGATTTGGTTGACGCTATCACAAGTCCGGAGCAAGCAGAGGCTGTAGCAGACTACAAACACCAAGCTAGTCTGAAATCAGACTTGGCTCGTACAGACCTTGCCAAGGAAAAAACAGGAGTTTGGACCGGTGCTTATGCCATCAACCCTGTCAATGGCAAGGAAATTCCAATCTGGATTGCGGACTATGTTCTTGCTAGCTATGGAACAGGTGCTGTCATGGCCGTGCCTGCCCATGACCAACGTGACTGGGAATTTGCCAAACAATTTGACCTTCCAATCGTAGAAGTACTTGAAGGTGGAAACGTAGCAGAAGCTGCATACACAGAAGATGGACTTCATGTCAATTCAGACTTCCTAGATGGATTGAATAAAGAAGACGCAATTGCTAAGATTGTGGCTTGGTTGGAAGAAAAAGATTGTGGGCAAGAGAAGGTGACTTACCGTCTCCGCGACTGGCTCTTCAGTCGTCAACGTTATTGGGGTGAGCCAATTCCAATCATTCATTGGGAAGATGGAACTTCAACAGCTGTTCCTGAAAATGAATTGCCACTTGTCTTGCCTGTAACCAAGGACATCCGTCCTTCAGGTACTGGAGAAAGTCCGCTAGCTAACTTGACAGACTGGCTTGAAGTGACTCGTGAAGATGGTGTCAAGGGGCGTCGTGAAACCAACACCATGCCACAATGGGCTGGTTCAAGCTGGTACTACCTCCGCTATATTGACCCACATAATACTGAGAAATTAGCTGATGAGGACCTCCTCAAACAATGGTTGCCAGTAGATATCTACGTGGGTGGTGCAGAGCATGCTGTACTTCACTTGCTTTATGCCCGCTTCTGGCACAAATTCCTTTATGACCTCGGTGTTGTTCCAACGAAAGAGCCATTCCAAAAACTCTTTAACCAAGGAATGATTTTGGGAACAAGCTACCGTGACCACCGTGGTGCGCTTGTGGCAACTGACAAGGTTGAAAAACGTGATGGTTCCTTCTTCCATGTGGAAACAGGAGAAGAGTTGGAGCAAGCACCAGCCAAGATGTCCAAATCTCTCAAGAACGTTGTTAACCCAGATGACGTAGTGGAACAATACGGTGCCGATACCCTTCGTGTCTATGAAATGTTCATGGGGCCACTTGATGCTTCCATCGCTTGGTCAGAAGAAGGTCTGGAAGGAAGCCGTAAGTTCCTTGACCGTGTTTACCGTTTGATTACAAGTAAGGAAATTGTTGCGGAAAACAATGGCGCTCTTGACAAAGTCTACAATGAAACCGTTAAAGCTGTCACAGAGCAAATTGAGTCTATGAAATTCAATACAGCCATTGCCCAACTTATGGTCTTTGTCAACGCCGCTAACAAGGAAGATAAGCTCTATGTGGACTACGCCAAAGGCTTTATCCAATTGATTGCTCCATTTGCACCTCACTTGGCAGAAGAACTCTGGCAAACAGTAGCAGCAACAGGTGAATCAATCTCTTACGTGGCTTGGCCAACATGGGACGAAAGTAAATTGGTTGAAGACGAAATCGAAATCGTTGTCCAAATCAAAGGTAAAGTCCGTGCTAAACTCATGGTCGCTAAAGACCTATCACGCGAAGAATTGCAAGAAATTGCTCTGGCTGACGAAAAAGTCAAAGCAGAAATTGACGGTAAGGAAATCGTGAAAGTGATTAGTGTACCTAACAAACTCGTTAATATCGTTGTGAAATAAGATAGGAATCCTTCAGAGTAGAATCTGGAGGATTTTTTATTTGACAGGAAGTTTCTATTTTGTTAATATGATTAACAAAGAAAAGAGAGATTATGGATAAAAAAGAATTTATTGCATTTAATAATCGTTTCAATAGATTTATTTTAGCGTTTGACCAGTTAAAAAAAAATCAACATAAAAGTGGTGTTGACAAATCCATTACGTTGAATGAGGTACATTTGATTGTTGTAATTTGGAAAAATCAGCCCTTAAATCTAGTAAAATTATCTGAATTATTAGAAGTTTCAAGAAGTGCAATAACTCAAAGTGTTAGGAGATTGATTCAAAAAAATTTAGTTGTTTTTGATTTTGCTTTGAATAATGGGAAAAATAAATATTTGAGATTATCTGAAAAAGGCATCGAAATTTTTAAAATCCATAAGGAGCAACAAGCACATATTGAAAAATCGGTCTTTTCAGTTTTAAACAACTATAGCGAGGTGGAACTTCAAACAGTTGTGAAATTGATGGATGATATTGAAAAGGTGTGGGGAGAATTACCGTGGTAAAAGTCGCGGTAATTTTAAAACATGATTGTTAAGTGTATTAACAAAAGGAGAAGATATGACTGTAAACATTGAACTGATTTCACAAACTGATTTAGCGGATGAATCTTTTTGTATTACTATCAATGGTTTAGAACCAAGGACAAGGTATTGTGTAGAAATGTACCTGTCTGACTATTACTGTATAAATGCTCCCTTGCTTTTAGATCATGATGTTATATGGAAATCAACCGCAATTTTTTTATCTGATCAGGACGGTATGATTGATACCTCTCAGACAGCCTCTATTTCGGGATCTTATAAAGGAGTTTCAGAAATGGGATTATTCTTTAATGCGAAACCGTTGAAGAATAGGAAAAGGAGATTACCCAATTCTCTTGATAGAATTCCATTGCGAGATTATTTTGGTGTTGAAATTAAAATCAGGCTGGGGAAAGATGTGGTCGCGGAGCAAAGTTTTGTAAGGCGTTTTATGAATCTGGGAATAAGGTATCAAGATATTTATGACAAGCATTTTCAAGGTCGATTATTTTATAATGAAAAATTAAGAAGGGCGCCAGCCGTTATTATTGTTAGCGGTAGTGAGGGGAGAATTGAAAAAGCTCAGAATATTGCCCAACTTTTATCTTCTAGAGGCTATATTTGTCTTGCGATAGCTTATTTTGGTTTAGAGGGATTACCCCACAATTTAGAACGAATTCCAATAGAATGTCTGGAGGAGGCGAAAGATTTTCTATATCATCATCCTCAAGTTGATAATACAAAAATAGGAATATATGGTCGCTCTAAAGGAGCAGAGCTTGTTCTGGCTGGACAAAGTATTTTGGATGATGTGCAATGTTTAGTACTCAATTCTCCCTCAAATGTAATATTTGAGGGAATAAAGGGAAAACTCAATTCTCATTCATCTTCTTGGACATATTTGCAAAAAGAACTTCCGTATCAAAAATTTCAGTTAGGAGATTATTTGTTAAACAAGTTTTTTGGAAAACAGATTCCTGAAGATAGCAGGGCTCAGATTGATGTGAGTAAAATTTCCTCTTCTTTATTATTACTAGGAAGCGATGTTGATGAAATATGGAATGCATCATCTGCGATAGATGATATCATTTCACATTATAAAGGGGAGTCCATTTTGTTTAAAAAATACCATGAAACAGGGCATATGTTGACGGTTGCTTATCAACCGAATCATCGTTATCAAAAAGATTGGCGCTTATTGATGAAAGAAAGTGTAGACTCTTGGTTTGCTACGATAAATTTTTTTGATACACATCTGAAAAATTTGTAGATAGTGCTGAACCGTACTATAATAGTCCCAACTAAGATAAAAACACAGTTCTGGTTGGTAGTCCAGTCTACAAAAGAAAACACTAAAACAAGAGAAATTTGAATACAAACAGTAAAAAATAGAGAGAAGCATAAGGGGCATTAACTCACTCGTTCCCATATTTGATTATTCCTCCATAAAGTGGATGGATGATTTTTATAAGAGGAGTTTGCATTATTGAATAGAAAACCAAGTGTTTCCTAAAATTTTCATTGAGATATGTTATACTATATTCAAGGAATGAACAAGGAGAAAAACAATGCCAGTAAACGAATATGGTCAGATGATTGGTGAGTCAATGGAAGATTATACACCCGGTGCACTTCCTTCTATTGATTTCTTAGAGGGGTGTTATGCTCGAATAGAGGCTCTCTCAGTAGAAAAGCATGCGGAGGATTTGTTAGCTGTTTATGGTCCGGATACTCCTCGGGAGATGTGGACCTACCTCTTTCAGGAACCAGTGGCAGATATGGAGGAGTTAGTTAGCCTTTTAAATCAGATGTTGGCTCGTAAGGACCGTTTTTACTATGCAATCATAGACAAGGCAACTGGTAAGGTTTTGGGAACTTTTTCTCTCATGCGTATTGACCAGAATAACCGAGTAATAGAAGTGGGAGCTGTCACTTTTTCTCCAAGACTCAGGGGGACACGGATAGGGACAGAAGCCCAGTATCTTTTGGCTAGCTATATCTTTGAAGAGCTTAACTATCGTCGCTATGAGTGGAAATGCGATGCTCTTAACATGCCATCAAGACGAGCTGCGGAGTGTTTGGGATTTGTCTATGAAGGAACCTTCCGTCAGGCAGTGGTTTATAAGGGGCGTACAAGAGATACAGATTGGTTGTCTATGATTGATAAGGACTGGCTTCAAGTCAAATCTCGGTTGGAAGCATGGTTACGTCCTGAAAACTTTGATAAAAATGGACGACAGTACAAGAGCTTGAGAGAACTCTAAGAGGTGTTGACATGATAACAATTAGAAAGCAAGAAATCGTCAAGCTCGAGGATGTTTTGCATCTCTATCAGGCTGTCGGTTGGACAAATTATACCCATCAACCAGAGATGCTGGAGCAGGCCTTATCTCATTCATTAGTGATTTATGTGGCACTTGATGGCGATGCTGTGGTGGGCTTGATTCGTTTGGTTGGAGACGGTTTTTCATCAGTTTTTGTACAGGATTTGATTGTTTTACCAATCTATCAGCGTCAAGGGATTGGTAGCGCCTTGATGAAAGAGGCTTTAGAGGATTACAAAGATGCCTATCAAGTCCAGCTGGTGACAGACCAGACAGAAAGAACCTTGGGATTCTATCGTTCTATGGGCTTTGAAATCTTATCTACCTATAATTGTATAGGGATGACTTGGGTGAATCGAGAAAAATCATAAAACTTGTTTTTTTATTAAGCAAAGTTTAAGGATGGTCTAGTATTATATAGTCATTAAATAAAGACCTCCTAACTTTATTTAATGAAATCCTAAAACTTTTTTCATCATAATCTCCTAATGAAGCCACCCAATCAGGTGGTTTTTTTCTTGGATAGGTGATGGTGATAGAATTTTTTTGCAAAATAGTAAAATTTGAGAAAAGTTAAGCTAGTTTTAAGCTTTGTCTTGTATCATATAGTTATTAAATAAAGACCTCCTAACTTTATTTAATAAAATCCTAAACTTTTCTTTTTCATAATAATCTCCCTTAACTCCACCCAATCAGGTGGAGTTTTTTGGCTCTATTTCAGACTTTTGGGGACTATTCTAAAAATCATTTTTCGATATTTTTCGGATTTTGGTCGGGGAATTGGCGGGGACTTTTTGAGATTTTGGCGGGGATTTTTTAGCGAATATGACTAAGAAATAGGTCTGTTGTCGCTTCAGCAAGTTCAACCTCACTTTGAATTTAAGTGACTGTTAATTGAAGGACTAGAACTACTATAATAATGCTCTTGGTTGACAAGGAGTGAGTCATCATATTGTTGTACAGCGGTTAAAGCTTGAAAAGCCGAGAATATGAACCTTTGACAAATTTTGTGAACTGTGGGATAATAAAAAGGAATTGAGTACTAGTTCTATATCATAGGCTAGAAAAGACCCCAAGCTCACGTCCAAATAAGCTTGAGGTCTTTTTTTGACACTATTTGTCTTTGTTTAGCCATTTATCGACTAAGCGAAGAACAACACCGACCACAATTGGTCCGATGATAGTTTTGAGTACTAATTCCATCATGGACTATCTTACTTCCTATGGCAGGCGATGAAGCAGTGATGTAGAATAAAGTGCTAAAGTCGGGAGTCACCCAATCGGGTGGCTTTTTTGTTTGCGGGCTGGATTTTTGATATAATAGAGCCATGAGTAGAATTTTAGACAATGAGATTATGGGGGATGAGGAGTTAGTGGAACGCACGCTCCGTCCTCAGTATTTACGTGAATATATTGGGCAGGATAAGGTCAAGGACCAGCTTCAAATCTTTATCGAAGCCGCTAAAATGCGGGATGAAGCGCTGGATCATGTGCTCTTATTTGGGCCTCCAGGTTTGGGGAAGACGACCATGGCTTTTGTTATTGCCAATGAACTGGGAGTTAATCTCAAGCAGACGTCGGGTCCCGTTATCGAAAAAGCTGGTGATCTGGTAGCGATTTTGAATGACTTAGAGCCTGGGGATGTCCTCTTTATTGACGAGATTCATCGCTTGCCCATGTCGGTGGAAGAGGTGCTTTATAGTGCCATGGAGGACTTTTACATCGATATCATGATTGGGGCTGGTGAAGGCAGTCGCAGTGTTCATTTGGAGTTGCCACCTTTTACCTTGATTGGTGCGACGACTCGGGCTGGTATGCTTTCCAATCCTCTACGGGCACGTTTTGGAATTACAGGTCATATGGAATATTATGCCCATGCTGATTTGACAGAAATTGTCGAGCGGACGGCAGATATTTTTGAGATGGAAATCACTCATGAGGCAGCATCCGAGCTGGCCTTGCGCAGTCGTGGAACCCCTCGTATTGGCAATCGCCTCCTCAAGCGCGTGCGCGATTTTGCCCAGATTATGGGGAATGGGGTTATCGATGATCTTATTACCGATAAGGCTCTGACTATGCTGGATGTTGACCATGAAGGTTTGGACTATGTGGACCAAAAGATTCTTCGCACGATGATTGAGATGTATGGGGGCGGTCCTGTCGGTCTAGGAACTCTTTCTGTGAATATCGCTGAAGAGCGCGAGACGGTGGAAGACATGTATGAGCCTTACTTGATTCAAAAAGGTTTTATCATGCGAACTCGTTCAGGACGAGTTGCGACCGCTAAGGCTTACGAACATTTAGGATATGAATACAATGAAAAATGAGCAAGAAATTCTAGATGCATTTAGAGAAAATCCGGATATGATGGCTATTCTGACTATCATCCGAAATCTTGGTCTGAAAGACTCGTGGTTGGCAGCAGGTTCTGTCAGAAATTTCATCTGGAATCTCTTGTCAGACAAATCACCTTTTGACTGTGAAACAGATGTTGATGTGATTTTCTTTGATCCAGATATTTCTTATGAGGAAACCTTGTCCCTAGAGAAAAAGCTGAGAGAGGACTTTCCTCAGTACCAATGGGAGTTGAAAAATCAAGTTTATATGCACCAGCACAGCCCTCACACTGCGCCTTATACCAGTTCCTGTGATGCTATGAGTAAGTATCCAGAACGGTGTACTGCAGTTGGACTGCGCTTGAATGAAGAATACGCATTGGAACTTTTTACTCCTTATGGACTCGAGGATATTGTGAATTTTCAAGTTCGCCCAACTCCTCATTTTTTAGAGAATCAAGATCGAATGAAGCTCTATCAAACACGATTATCCAAGAAAAATTGGCAAGAAAAATGGAAAAATTTGATTTTTAAAAATACTTAAGGAAACTTTAAGCTAGGAAGTGTATACTAAGTACATAAGTTAAGGTCTTCTTAACTTAAACTCCTAAAACTTTTTCATAATAATCTCCCTATAAAAAATAGAGTCGCCCAATCAGGCGGCTTATTTTTTTGAAAAATGGGCTTGGTGCCTGAGAATAATACTCAATGAAAATCAAAGAGCAAACTAGGAAGCT